>WQVV01000163.1 GCA_009785665.1 Defluviitaleaceae bacterium | reverse complement strand
CAAATACGAGTTGAGAATGTTCACATCTATAGGCTTTGAGATAAACCCATCAAAGCCGTTATTATCAAAAAGATTCGACTGCCCAGCTACAATGTTTGCAGTAAGCGCGACAATGGGTTTTAAATATCCTGTGTCGCGAATTATTTTTGTGGCTTCAATGCCGTTCATTTCGGGCATCATGTGATCCATGAAAATTACATCGTAGATTTCGCCGTCCTTTACTAACTCAATGGCTTCTTTCGCGCTGGAAGCCGTTTCCACGGTTAGGGCGTAGGGTTCCATTAATCCCATTGCTACATATAAATTGCTTTCCAAATCGTCCACTACTAGAACTTTCCCATATGGCATGGGTTCGTATTCAAAATATTGCTGACGCTTGGAATCGCCCCTTACGAATCGGAAATTGTTCAAATTATCGGCGGATTCTTTGCCCAGCACGGTAGCGTCTTCAATTCCTTGCAGAAGTTTCACCCGAAACGTAGAACCTTTGCCCCGCTCGCTTTCAACAGAAATTTCCCCACCCATAGCCGAAACTAGCCTATGCGAAATATTCAGCCCCAGACCAGTGCCTTCAATATGACGGCGGCCCTGCTCATTAAAACGAATATACTCATTGCCAAAAAGCGCGTCCACCTGCTCTGATGTCATACCATGCCCAGTGTCTGCAACATTTACAAAAAGCGCGTTTTCGTTAAACGTAACCGAAAATTTAACCTCGCCCTCGTCCGTATACTTAAACGCATTCGACAGCAAGTTATTAAAAACCTGCTTAACCCTAATCACATCACCAATTAACATACGCGGCAAGTTCTCGTCAATTTCCAGCTTGAACAAAATATTTTTCCGTTCCATATGCGTAAGGTTAAGCTGAACCGTATCAGAAATTAAACTGGCAGTCTCATAGGCTTTTGGAAAAACTTCCATCTTACCCGCTTCGACCTTTGATAAATCCAAAATATCATTAATAAGCGCGAGCAACATATCTGACGACGAACGAATTTGCAAAAACGCATTCTCCGTCTCTGGAGTATGCCCGCCTTTTTGCAGTTGAATTGAAGTTATTCCAATAACCGAGTTCATGGGCGTGCGTATCTCATGACTCATTTTAGCTAGAAAGTCAGACTTTGCACGGCTGGCTTCTTCTGCTTCTTTCAGAGCGTTCATTAATTGCAATTGCTTCTTTACTCTCAGCTTGATAATTGCCGCGCTGTTCTCCTTGTGTATGTAGTCTGCCGCGCCAAGCACAAGCCCTTGTTCCTCATGGTACTCGTCACTAAGCCCAGATATGCAAATAACAGGTATGTTTTTAGTAATTTCGGATTTTTTCAGTTCCGTAATAACTTCATACCCATCCATATCGGGCATTATAATGTCCAACAAAATAATATCTGGCAAAGATTTATTCGCAACTTCAAGTGCGTCCTCACCCGATTTAGCAACCATACATTCATACTCCGACTGCAATATTGTCACCATTGCACGGATATTCATTGGATTATCGTCTACTATAAGAACCTTTTGTCTTGCGTCCATACGTACCTCCAGTCAAGCCTTCGGACGTAGTCTATCATAAAGATTAGAAAATTTGAAGACCATATTGTACTATTCCCAAACTACATTCAAACCGTTGCTTCTGTGTATGGCTTCAAATGTTGAAACAAAATTGCGTCTTGCCGCTTCCATGGTTCGTTCATTGTCAAGCCGCGCCGCCGCAGTTGTTTCGTACTCCACTTGCGCTTCAAATATTTGGTCGATAACAGCGGGCGTTAGCCGCACAAACGGATTAGACCTAAACGTATCAACTCTTTCAAAATTCCGCACAGAAGTTGATAACACTTCCACACGAAAACTAGACGAGTCCACATAAACAACATCGTCAACTCTACGCATTCGTATTGATTGTGCATCTCGCACCCCAAATATTACCGTAGAATCATACTTCAAAATAAAAGTCACATCTCCAGGATTAACAAATCCCCCAGGCGTAACACTCAAAACAGAAGCATTTCGCGTTTCAATTTCCAGTGTTGCGATTTCAAAAATATCGTTTATCGTATCGCCAAGCACGTCAACCGTAATGCTTTGCACTGCCGCCTCTGTAAAGAAAATACTGCGCCCCAAGCTAAATGACGTAAACCCCACCGAAAATATCGAAATAATTAAAAGTGGTAATCCTATAATTACCACCAACTTGAACTTTGCGTCCAACACTCGTTTAATCGTTTCCATTTTCACCCCTCCTGTGTCGAGATTGTAAATAATAATCTTTCAACAGTCAAGGTTGTGTTAGGCGTGAAATTTTGTTGACATTATTTTTAGTTTTACGCATAATTACGCGAAGGAGGCTGAGGGCAAATGTTTATTGGACGAGAAGAATATATTCAAGAATTGGAAGATGCAATGCAAGAAAAACCAGCATGTATAATAATTCATGGGTTGCTGGGCGAGGGAAAAACTGCGTTGGTGAAACACTGGTTGAAAGAAACACCAAATACATTGTGGTTTGATTTCAATGAGAGTACAAACCTTGATAGTATCGTTGATGCTATTGCGAATGAAATTGGAACGGCAGACGCAGAGTTGTTCGCGCATTTGCATAAAAACAAGTATGTAATAGTGTGGGATAATTTTGACATACAGGCGGATAAGCAACCGCAGTACGCGGAATTTTTGAAAAAGCTAAATGGTGGTGAAACTAAAGTAATTATCACCAGCCGCAAAAGGGAAGTTTGGCTGTCGTCGGAGGATTGCAGTCGTGTGCAATTAAGGTGGCTTAACAATGACGACCTTTGGAAATACTGTGATGTCGTAGCAAACGATGTAGGTATAACAGAACTGTACAACAATGACGAAAATTATGCTGATATTTGGGACTTACTTGATAGGCAAACGGGAAATGCCTTGGCTATTCGTATAGCGTTTCAGCGGCTTGCAGAGTTTGGAGATATTCAAAAAGTGCTGGAGCAATGCAAGAACGGACTAGACACCATTGAAGGCGAGGAAAACACCAGTCGTTTACATGCGGCGTTGTCTGCGTTTGAAAATGGGCATGACTTTGCGCGAATCTTGCGACTTATAGGATTGCATGTGAATTATGTAGATGCAGATAATCTTTATGATATGATGGATGGGGAAGTTTCGGAGGATTTTATAAGCGAGTGTTTCGCCGCACTGGAACATGTGGGATTAAGCCGTCCCAGTAAGTATAAAATCCATCAAATACACTCTGTTTTGCGTGGTTATTTGAACCGAGCATACCCCGCAACCGAAGACGAACAACGGGACTTTATAGATGTAATGAGCCAAATAGCAGATAGGTTTTGCGACCATGAATCAGAAGACATACGGAAGTTTGTTTTCAACTGGCTTGGCGCGAATTTCAAAAAAGCGGCAAGGCTGGCATTAGCATTGGATATGTCCGAAGATATACTGGTTTTGGTGCAGTCAATGGGTGTTCATGCAAAAAACGAAAACGACATTGATGAAGCTATGGTATGTTTTGAATTGCTTGCAGAAATGTCAATTGATTACGGCGATAAAGAAGGAGAATCTTCGGCATACCACCACCTTGGAGAAGTTGCATTAATGCAACGCGATTTTGATGCCGCCGAAGCATGGTACAAAAAATCGCTGGACATGGACATAGAATTAAATGATGAATCGGGTATCGCCTTGAATCGCAAGAAACTTGAGTTGGTTACAAAAAAACGAAAGGCTTGATTAGAATGCCGTTTTTGCCTACAACAGCGCGGGAACTTGAAAATGGTGTGGTTGATTTTGTTTTGGTAACGGGTGATGCTTATGTAGACCATCCATCGTTTGGGGCTAGTATTATTGCGCGGGTAATTGAATCGCGGGGGTTTTCTGTGGCTATTTTGGCGCAACCCGATTGGAAAACTACTGTGGATTTTATGCGGTTTGGTAGGCCACGGCTGGGGTTTCTTGTTACTGGTGGTAATATTGATTCTATGGTTAATCACTATACAGTGTCGTTGCATAAGCGTAAAGATGACGCGTTTTCGGCTGGTGGGCAGTTGGGAAAACGACCTAATCGGGCTTGTATTGTTTACTCTAATAAAATTCGCGAAGCTTATAAGGATATTCCAATTATTTTGGGTGGGCTGGAAGCGAGTTTGCGAAGGCTTGCGCATTATGATTACTGGGATAATGCGGTAAGGCGTTCTATTCTTTTGGACGCGGCGGCAGATTTAATTGTGTATGGCATGGGAGAAAATCAAATTGTAGAAATCGCGGAAGCACTGGAAAGCGGGCTTGCGGTTCAAGATTTGACGTTTATCGCGGGGACGGTTTTCAAAACGAAGGACATTTCCTTTCTTGATGAGCCAACTATTCTACCATCATTCAAAGCGGTGAAAGAACCAACCGCGCAAGCGAAAAAGGAATACGCCCGAAGCTTCATGTTGCAGTATCATAACACCGACCATTTGACCGCGAAAATTCTTGTGGAGGATTACGCAAGTTATTTTGTGGTGCAAAACAAACCAGCAAAACCGCTTTCTTCCGCCGAAATGGACAGGGTATACGCTCTGCCATACATGCGGGATTATCACCCTATGTACAAAAGCGAAGGGGGAGTTCCCGCAATCGAAGAGGTGAAATTCAGCATAACTGCTAATCGTGGTTGCTTTGGCAGTTGTAATTTTTGTGCGTTAAGTTTTCACCAAGGGCGAATTGTGCAGGCGCGAAGCCATAAGTCAATTTTGGCGGAAGCTGTTAATTTTACGCACGACCCCATGTTCAAAGGCTACATACATGATGTTGGTGGGCCAACCGCTAATTTCCGTCACCCTTCATGCGGGAGATGGGCAATGGAAAATCCTGCTCCCTGCAAGCGTCAATGCTTGGTGCCAACCCCTTGCCCCAATCTCATCTTTGACCATACGGATTATTCAAAACTGCTAAAATCTCTGCGCGAGTTGCCCAATATAAAAAAGGTATTTATACGCTCGGGGATTCGCTACGATTACATTATGCACGACCCCAAGGGTGACGCTTTCTTGCAAGAATTATGCACGCACCACATAAGCGGGCGTTTGAAGGTTGCCCCAGAACATGTTTCTGCGAAAGTTCTGCACAACATGGGCAAGCCCGATTTTGACGAGTACAGAAAATTCGCCGCGAAGTTTGAAGCCATAAATCAAAAATTAAAGAAAGACCAATATCTAGTGCCATACCTAATGTCCAGTCACCCAAGTTGCAACCTAGACGACGCAATAGAACTAGCCGAATACCTACAAAGCGTAGGTTCAAAGCCCGAACAAGTTCAAGATTTCTACCCAACCCCAGCCACGCTTTCAACATGTATGTACTACACGGGACTAGACCCACGTACAATGAAAAGGCTTTTCGTTCCCAAAAGCCAGCGCGAAAAAACAACCCAGCGAGCGTTAATCCAATACAGACTGCCCGCAAACTACGAAATAGTAAAAAATGCCCTAATCAGCGCAGGGCGAAAAGATTTAATAGGGCATCACCCAAAGGCATTACTTCGCCCCGCGAAAACGGCAAAGCCACAAATGGCAAGACCACCAAAAAAGCGCGGCGCGAACACAAAAAAACCCAAGAAAAAATAAGGAGTGAATATAATGGGATTAGACGCAAGAGTTCCATGCAATTGCTTTAAGCTAGGAAAAACCACGCCCCCGCCAATAGACAGAGAGCGGATTTATGTTGACGAGGACGGCTACCTCGAAATCATTTTCCCTACGGGTACGCCTAAAGCGGAACAAGATTATCAGTGGCGCAGGATAATTGAGTGGGAAAAAAATTGTTGCGAACACCCCGACTTTGACTACTGTAATGAGCGCGTGGGTAGCTGGAGTAGTGTTCGTCAATTTCAGAATGCAGCGGCAAAATATCCCACATTGGTATCAATTTTTCCCGACTGCAACGGCGGGTATGTAGAAGCGGCTTTAATCCCTCAACTGCTAAAGGAACTGGATTCTTTCTGCGAAACACTGCCAACGCTAACCGATTTAATGTTGGTAAACGCAAAAACAGGTGAGAAAGCATACGCCCGTAGCAATGTATGGGAAGGCGGTATATTCTCAATGGGCGGCAGAACAGGCGTTGACATAGGTTTTGATGAAAACGGGCTGTTCGTAGTAAGCCGCGACACAGGCGAGGAGTTTTTCCGTTCCATGCATTTCATGCAATCCGCACTGCCCAATGAAATCGCTATCGCTGGTGACGGCAGAGAGTATACAGCATCTCCTTCCACACTCACCGACATAGTCACTGGAACTTCCTACAAAGCATATCTACGAATGGGCAAAGAAGACCCCGCCGAATTTAAAATTATCACCCGTGCATTATCCCCCGAAGATTTCTACACCATTGCGCCACTACGAAAATTATTCAACGCATCTATTGAAACAGGCAACGCGATTTTTTGGTGTTAGAGCCTGTTACCGATTTGTCAAACAAAAAACCAGCCATCTTGTATTAACAAAAGGCTGGTTAATTTATTGGTGAGCATTTTCAGATGCAACTTTACATACGGTACAAAGTGTACGGCGCACTTCTAATCTGCCTGCTTCGGAGAGTTAAAACATCGTCAACTATTTCGTAGTCCCAAAGTTCTGTTGTGCGTGAGTTCATTCTCATTGACAAGTAACCGCCTTCGCTTATCTCCCAACTATACGTTTGTATAATTGGAGAAAATCCCCGCGAACCAGAACCATCAGCATTAAAAATGTAGATGAAATTGGTAGTTTCCTCCCACATCCATGAGCCTACTAATGGGTGATCACCGTCAACCGCAGGTACATGCTCTACATGCGACGATGTACAGCCTACAAGTACAAAAATCGCCGCCAAAGCAAGTAATGAAACTAAAATTTTGCGCATAAAAAAATATCCGCCCTTTCTTTATACCTAAATTTCCGACTAGGTATTTTATTTTCGGAAAATATTTTATTACTTTTGCGATAATAAATCAACTAGAATAGCAACATCTTTTTTTGTTTCCCTATGGTTGACAAAACAGCCGATAAGTCAACTATAAATCGCTTTACGGTTGACAATGTTTCGGCTAACATTGTTTCAGAGAGGAGTGATTACGTGAAAGAGATTAATTT
>WQVV01000162.1 GCA_009785665.1 Defluviitaleaceae bacterium | reverse complement strand
TTGCTTTCAACCAAAATCCCCTTCAAAATTTCTATAGGGGTATTAGAAGGCGCAACCTTGGCTACGGCTTTTGCCACCTCAAGCATGGCTAAACGGTTCACTTCAAACTTCATTTTTCCAACCCCTTTGCTAAAATTGTAATCACGGCTCGACCCATTCAAGCCGTTGGATGACGTTTATGCTGTCTACATACACCCGCAATGTGGCATCTTTCCCTTCGTCGTAGCGTCTGTGCCGTTCTTCATCGCGATTCCCACTTACTAAGTCTGCCGAGCATATGCGATATTATTGTTTTAATGCTGACAGGAAAGTAGTTATTAACATCAACCCCGACGTTAAATGCCCTGTTGCCGAGAATGTTTAGTCTTTCTTTTTGGAGGGTCTTTGGAACTGTTATGCCTATGACCGTACAGATGAACGGCATCACCAAAATACCCTACCCATTACAAAATAGGGTAATGAAACAATACGAACTTTTTTTCTCGTAATTTAGCACATGATAATCCTTGACACATTCAAACAATTTCAAGTCAAATTGTTCATCATCCACAAACTTGTCATGGTTTCCTCTAATTAAGTACTTCTTGCCCTTTAGTTTTTGAAGCATTAAAATACAGCCAAGAAAACAGCATCTGGCTTCGAGACGTGCATGTTAGTTTTGCAATGCATATCATCGGCGAAAAGCGGCTGTGCCGCCGCCGCCGCTGGGCATTGTGATTGCCATAAATTTTAGTAAAACTTTACGGTTGCTTGCGGATACTTTACACTCTGCGCCGTTGGGCATTGTTATGGCGGGGTTGCCTTGCATTAGTTCGGTTTTGCATGTTTCTGTTAGGTTGTTCAAATTTATAATGTAGGAACGATGGCTTTTGAAGAAATTATTTTTGGGTAGCTCCTCCCGAACTTTGTCAAGTGATTGGTAGAATACATATTGCATTCTTTTGGTGTGCAGAATAATTCTGTGCGGAACAGACGGGTCTGTTTCAAAGAATAGAATATCCTCATGCTTGCATGTTATTGTTCTGCCTTTTGGCAGCTTGAAACAATAGTGCAAACCTTCGTTGCGGTCGATGTATTTTCGCATAGCACGTTCAACGCAGGCTTTTATTCTTTCGTTTACCTCGTCTTCGTTGCCCTTTTGAATATAATCCAGTGCTTCTACGTTGTACTTAAATGTTAGTTCGCGATATTGTAGGTGGCTTGTTATAAACACGATTGTTCCGTTTGGGTCGTGTTCTCTTACTGCGCGTGCTACGTCTATTCCGCTTTTGCCGTCGTCTAATTCTATGTCCAAAAAATATAATCCGTCCACTTTTTTGTTTGCTATGAACTCTATAACCTCGGCAGGATTGCTGGTGGCTATTTCCAGTTTTATGTCTAGCTCTTCAATTATAATAAGTTTTTCTATGCACTCGGTTATGCTTTTCAAGTACTGAAAATTATTCTCACACACAAAGACCGAAATCATGGTTGCTTCACCCTTTGTAATTATTGTTTTTGTTGCGTCATGCGATTTCATACTTTTTCCACTCAACGATGTTTGAGAGTGGAAAAAGTATCACTTGGGGAATTTATAATATGCATTGCGCCAGCCTCTTTAAGTTCGGCTACGCTTCCAAATCCCCATGTTACGCCTATACTGTCTATGCCTGTGGCTTTCGCGCCTTCAATATCGTATTTGCGGTCGCCAATCATTACTGGGCGTAGCCTTTGGCTTGATATGTTTTCTAGTACGTGGGAAATTACTTCGGCTTTGGTGCTTCTGTCGCCGTTTAGTTCGCTTCCACCTATGAAATCGAAATATTGCGCAAAGTTGAAATGGTTCGCTATTACTTCGGCAAATATTGTACATTTGGACGTTGCCATTGCTATTTTCGCGCCGCGTTCTTTTAGACGCTTTAGCATTTCTATTATTCCTTCGTATATTTCGTTTTCGTAGATTCCTTTTGTGGCGTAGTATTCGCGGTATTTTGTCACAGCTTCTTCGGCGCGTTCTCCTGTTAGCCCGAATGCTTCGCGAAAAGTATCGCGTAGTGGTGGGCCTATGAACACGGAAAAATCTTTTATTTCTGTTTTTACGTCAAGTGCGTTTAGGGCGTATCGCATTGATTTTTCCATACCAATTTGCGGGTTTGTTAGCGTGCCGTCCAAGTCGAACAAATATAAATTGTATTCCATAAATCCTCCGAGCATTGACATTTTATAAGAGCATATCATAAAAATGCTTGCAAATATATACCACTTCCAATATAGTATTAAATGCTGTAATTAAACGCCTTTGGAGGATAACTATGTACAGAACCCATAATTGTGGAGAGTTAAACAAAACTCATATTAATGCTGAAATAAAATTAGCGGGGTGGGTAGATACCATTCGCGACCACGGTGGAGTAATTTTTATAGCCTTACGCGACCATTATGGGAGTACGCAAATCGTAATCAATGACGATACGCTTTTATCAAGCGTAAACAAAGAATGCGTAATATCCGTAGAAGGCACTTTGCACGAACGCGCCGCAGATACAATAGACCCAAAACTTCCCACAGGCGAAGTGGAATTGAAAGTAGCCAAACTAACACTTTTGAGCAAAGCCCTTCCGCAATTGCCATTTGAGATTAACGAATCCAAACAAACCCGTGAGGATTTACGTTTAAAGCATAGATATTTAGATATGCGCAACCCAAAAGTTCGCGAGAATATTATTCTGCGTTCGCAGGTGGCGCAGTTTTTGCGTGGCAAAATGATTGAACTTGGTTTTGTGGAAATCAATACGCCAATTTTAACATCTTCCTCGCCAGAGGGAGCGCGTGACTATCTTGTTCCCAGTCGGAAACATCATGGTATGTTTTATGCGTTGCCGCAAGCCCCGCAAATTTTTAAGCAATTGCTTATGGTTTCGGGTTTTGATAAATATTTTCAGCTTGCGCCGTGCTTCCGTGATGAGGATTCCCGCGCAGACCGTTCGCCGGGTGAGTTTTATCAATTGGATTTTGAAATGTCATTCGCTACGCAGGAAGGTGTTTTTGCTGTGGCGGAAGATGTTATGTTTGATACCTTTACTAAATTTTCGGATAAGAAAATCAGTCCCGCGCCGTTTAAGCGTATTCCGTATGCGGAAAGTATGCTTAAATACGGCACGGATAAACCCGACCTTCGTAATCCATTGTTAATAGAAGATTTATCCGCGTTCTTTTCAAATGTGGATTTCGCGCCTTTCCGTAATAAACCTGTGCGGGGCATTGTTGTGTCGGAATGTGCGAAATCGCCAAAATCATTCTTTGAGAAGATGCTGGATTTTGCTACGGAAATTGGAATGAAAGGTCTTGGTTATATTTCTGTGCTTGAGGGCATGGAACTAAAAGGCCCAATCGTAAAATTCCTATCGCCCGAACAGCAACAGGAGTTAATCACAAAACTTAATTTGAAAGAACATGATACGTTATTTTTCATAAGCGATGTTGCAAAAATGGTAGACAGGCTTGCAGGGCAAATTCGTGCAGAACTGGGCGCAAGGTTATCGCTAATAGATGATAATGCGTTTGAGTTCTGCTTCATAATAGATTTCCCTATGTACGAGGAAAACGAAGACACTGGCGCGATTCAATTTACGCATAATCCGTTCTCAATGCCTCAAGGGGAAATGAATGCCCTTGAAACTATGAATCCGCTGGATATAAAAGCGCATCAGTATGACATCGTTTGCAATGGTGTGGAACTTTCTTCGGGTGCGGTAAGAAATCACCTTCCCGAAGTAATGATTAAAGCTTTTGAAATCGCAGGTTATACTCAAGCCGACTTAGAAGGTAGATTCCCTGCGTTGTTTAACGCATTCCAATATGGTGCACCACCACACGCGGGAATGGCACCAGGTTTTGATAGAATCCTAATGCTATTAACAAACGAGGAAAGCATTCGCGAAATAATAGCCTTCCCAATGAACGCCAACGCGCAAGACCTACTAATGGGTGCGCCCAGCGAAGTAACCGAAATGCAATTACGCGAAGCCCATATAAAAATCCGCTAGACGGAGAAATCGAAAGGTTGCCACCATGGATATAAAAAAATACGAAACCATGTCAAAATTATCGCTACCCGAAGATGAACGCGTTTTGATTACGGAAAAGATAAATCAACTAGTTAGCGGATTCGGCGCGTTGGAAACCATAGATACATCAGTAGTTGAGCCACTTTTCACAGTGCTAGATATAACAAACATCATGCGCGAAGACATACAAAACAAAACCGTTTCCCGCGAAGAACTTCTGTCGAACGCACCTGAACAATACGACGGCTATTTCCAAGCACCCAAAGCGATACAATAGACCTCTAGGGTCGAATAATGGAGGGCTTATGAACTGTATACTCGAAGATGTGATAATGCAAAAAGATGAACCAGTAACAGCAGGGTCGAAAATATTAAACGGCTTCAAATCGCCGATAACCGCTACCGTGGTGGAAAGGCTTCTTGCGAGCGGCTACAAAATCGCAGGACGCGCAGAAACAAGTGAGTTTGGAATTAGCGGCGAAAATTTGGGCGCGGTGAAAACATTGGAAAGCGGAGCGGCAGAATATGCCCTATGCAATGATATTTTCGGAAATTATCGCAAGCAAGCCCCTATGTCTAATCTCTGTTATATCCATCCAACCTACGGGACTGTTTCGCGGTATGGGCTTGTTCAAACTGCCGCATCAATGGCGCAAATTGGCGTGCTTTGCAAAAACGTAACCGACGGATTAACATTACTTTCCAAGATTGCAGGGCATGACCCCAAAGATGGCGCAATGTTCGGCGAAGCTTCATACAGCTACGACAAACCCGCAGATGGCATACGGATAGGCATACCCGCCGCCGTAACAGCCAAGGCAGATGAATCCGCTCGTTATGCAATTAATGAACTCGCGGGAAAATTTCAGCAAACCAGCGTCGAATTAGACTACTTTGATGTATATTCGCAAGTAATGTGCATTTTAAGTAGCGCGGAAATAAGCAATAACATCAGTCGCTACGACGGCATTAAATATGGCAATCGCGCCGCAGAGTATCGCGGCATAGAAGATTTATATGTAAAAACCCGCACAGAAGCTTTTGGTATTGATGCCAAACAAGCGGCAATTATGGGTTGTCTAGTTCTTTCGCAAGACTACTATGAGAAATACTATGACAAAGCAATGCGCATACGGCGGCTAATTAAGGAGTCGTCACGTTTTGATGATTACGATATAATCGCGCTACCCTGCAACATAAATGGCGATAACAACGCGTTGTTTGCGTTGGCGGCGTTAGCGGGATTGCCTGCATGTTCTTTCTCGTATAATGGGCAGGGCGTACAGTTAATTGCAAATGCGCGTCATGAACATTTATTCAAAGCAGTTTGGGAGGGTTTATCAATATGAATTATGAAATTGTAATGGGTCTGGAAGTGCATGTTGAATTAGCCACCCAATCGAAATTATTTTGCTCTTGCTCGGCTCATTTTGGGGCTGAACCTAATGAGAATGTTTGTCCTGCATGTTCGGGAATGCCTGGTAGCCCTTGTGTTCTTAACAAAAAAGCCGTTGAACTTGGCATAACTGCCGCGCTTTTGACAAATTGCGAAGTAGCCAAAGTTATGACATTTGATAAGAAGAACTACTTCTATCCCGACCTTCCCAGTAGTTATCAAATTACGCAACTATTCGCGCCAATATGCACAAATGGGCGTGTGGATATTGAAACATCATTAGGCAAAAAAAGTATTACGTTGAAGCAAATTCATATCGAAGAAGACGCAGGCAAGCTGGTGCATGATAGCCGCACGGGTACGTCTTTGATTGACTTTAACAGAACTTCCGTTCCGCTAATCGAAATCGTAAGCAATCCAGATTTTCGCGAAGCAGAGGAAGTTACCGCTTACTTGGAAAAACTGCGTTCGCTGTTAAGTTTTGCGGGTGTTTCTGACTGCAAAATGCAGGAAGGCTCTATGCGTTGTGATGTGAATATTTCGGCGCGTCCTGCGGGGTCTGATACTCTGGGCGTGCGTACCGAAATTAAAAATATGAACTCCCTGAAGGCAATAGCCGCCGCAATAGAATACGAATCCAACAGGCATATCGAAGCCTTAAAAACAGGCAACGAAGTTCTAGTGCAAGAAACCCGCCGTTGGGACGATACAAAGGGCATGACATTCTCCATGCGCGGCAAGGAAGAAGCCGCCGATTATCGCTATTTTCCAAACCCAGACATCATGCCCGTGGTTATAAGCGCGGAATGGATAGAAGCCGTTCGTGCCAGTCTACCCGAATCCGTAGAAGACAAGCTAACCCGCCTAATGGAAACGCTAGGTCTACCAGAATACGAAAGTAAAATAATAACAGCAAGCAAAACCCTATCCGATATTTTTGATGAAGTAACAAAACATTTTGACAAAAACCCAAAAGAAGTAGCCAATTGGATTATAGTGGAACTACTAAGCATAGCCAAAGGCGACAATAAGGGCGCAGACGACATTAAAATCAATGGCGAGATGTTCGCAAAGTTAATCGAAATGGTAGAAAACAAAACAATCAACCGCAACACAGGAAAAAAATTACTAATCGAAGTCCTAAACAACGGAATCGACCCCGTAAAATATGTACAAGAAAACCAGCTAGGCATGGTAAGCGACACCAGCACAATCGAAGCTGCCATTGCCGAAGTTTTAGCCGCCAACACAAAAACCGTAGATGAATACAAAGGCGGCAACCAAAAGGTATTCGGCTTCCTAGTAGGTCAAACCATGAAAAAACTAGGCGGCAAAGCCGACCCACAAGTAATTAACCAATTGCTGGTTGAAAGAATTAACGCAAATTGAGGGTATGATTTGTAACGACGTAGCAATGAAAAGCGATATTGCTGCATTTCGCCTAACATGCGTCACGAAGCCAGAAGTTGTTTCCTACGCAAAATGATTTTGTGTGGGAAATGGCGAGGCAAAGCAATCCGCCCACAATGGCTTCGCGCTTTACGCATGTCCAGACTTTGGAGTGCAAAAGCGCGTACCTTTTCCGCTTTTTTGTATGCTAGGAAACTGCTATAAAATGGGAATAGGTGTCACTTGTAAGTATGTACACAAAAAAGCCCTCGGATATTCAACAGCAAGAGAACAGCAAGAGAAAAACAAGATTATAT
>WQVV01000161.1 GCA_009785665.1 Defluviitaleaceae bacterium | reverse complement strand
CAACGGCTATGGCTTGATGAAACATTGCTGGGTAGCTTCTTGAAATATCTATACAGGATAACAACAGGGCTTATATTGCCGTTTACATTGAAAACCATTAGTTTGCTACACTTCGAGAGTTTAACAATTGTAACATGGGTTTACTTTTTCCTTTATATCTTTTGGATGGCAATGACATTAGAAGGCATGGATTGGGATAACAGGGAAGACATACATGTAGTATTTTGTGGCGCATCTGTATTAAACACTGTATTCATGTTATTATTATCTATAGTGTGGATTGCAGGGGGATATAGCGTGAGTTTTTTACAGGATATTTTGAATATACTCTCAAATAATGTTATTGTATCAATAGCCAGCGTGACGGCGGTTTTTACTGCATTTAGTAGCGGCATAGCCAATATTTCCATTTATGCTACGTGCAAAACCTATTGGTTTAGCAGTTTTGGCTATTGGGGTCATTGTTGGCATTGTGTTATTTGTCATTATGCAGTGGTATGGTGGCGAAGCAGCTAGTGTTGGCTTTGGAATGCTAGTTCTAGCATTATTTTGTGGTGGTATTTTTTTCTATTTTGTTATTGGCATGAAGCAAGGCAAAGTTCATGCTATTATTTCAAATGAAGGAATAGCAGTCAGAGAAAATTCTTTTAATATTATTCCATGGGGAAATATCACGGGAGTTGAATTGAATCGTGGCACTAAAAAAGTAGGACAACTTGGTTATAGAAGGAGCAGAAAAATGGCTAGGAGTGGCAACAAGGGTGTTACGATTAAGTACACTGATGGATTAAGTAATATGCAAGAAGTGCGCTTCGGTACATTTTTCACCAATTTTGTTGACGAAGCAGAAGCCATTGAAGCAATTAGCAAATTTCGTAGCAACCATTACCAAACTGAGGAGCGAATCAACAGTGAACAATATTGAGCATTTTGAAACACTTACCAAATATATCGGTAAATTTGATACTGCTGATTCCTTGGGTGAATGGATTATCGACACCAAAAATGATGGAACATTGGAAAACCCACGACATATGTCGTGGGTTAATTACACTGATTTGGTTATAGCGTTCAAGCGAGAATTTTACCAGTTTTCAAAAGACAATCCAGAATATGAGTTGTCCCAATACAGTACAATTCTCCAAGCGAACGGGTTAAAATGGAGCAAAAACGAAATACGCTCTATTGAAGCAGATAAGCTGGATGCTAAATGCATACTTGCACTTATAATGGGTGCTGTTCGCGCTGACCGCTTTTCAGAGGGAGCATTGCTTGGTTTTCTTAAAGATGGGAATATTTCAAATTGGCTTAAACGATTGAAAGACATTGACAAAAAAGCCCCAAGTAATTGCCAATAAAATAGATCTGTCCTAGAACTCTAATAAAGCGTGTTCCCACTACGGAAGTGGAAACACGCGCTAACATTACAGTTGATTTTAACCACCAACCGTAATCTGGCTACGAATTTGATTTAAAGTAGCAGGGCCGATTCTGGGTACGTTTATTAATTCTTCTACGTTGGCGAAATTGCCATGTGTGTTGCGGAAGTCAATTATATTTTGAGAAAGAACAGGCCCAACGCCCGATAGGGCTTGCAGTTCCGACGCAGATGCGGTGTTTATGTTTATTAAGCCATCGGCGCGTGGAGCGGTTTCGCCGCCCCCGCCCCCACCTTGCAACGGGGTGCTAACCATGAAAACAAATTCTATTTCCTCGCCTTGGGTTGGGACGACTATTTTCATAGTGTCTTGCACAAATGCGGCTAGATTTATGCGGTTAAAATCGGCGTATTCTGTTTCGCCGCCCGCGATATTGACAGCATGATAAACCCTTGAACCAGCTGGAATCATGTAAAACCCTGGCGAATTAACCGCACCCGTAATATGTATTCCTATATATGTTATCGCTGGCGGCTCGGCAATCTCTACGGCAATATGTTCGATTTCATCAAGAGGATTAGCTTCTACAAAAGGACTAGCAATTTCACTAGCGACGAAAACAACCGCGTCCTGTCGCGAAGCTATTTGAGGGCTTGCGCCACGGCTTATAACAAAAATTGCACCCACAATAAGAATGCACGCCACTCCCAAAAGGAAGTAGACGTGCTTTTTTAAGAAGGTTGCAACAGGATTAGAGTTACACACAATGAATCCTCCCCAATACGAAAATGGTACTTTTAGGGATTTTAGCATTCGCAATAGTCTAAGTCAATCAACCCGCTGTTCTTCGGCTAATCGGCTAATTGCCTTTTCTAGTCGGCTTTCTAGTGCATCAATTTTGCGCGCCATTACTAGCATTGCACGCATTTCGCCCTCTGTGAAATCTAGCATTGTGCCGTCATTATTACGACCGCGCAAATGCCCTGCGTCTATTAACGATTGAATTTCTGGGCGAAGCGATTTTGAAAATTGCTCTACAGTTTGAAGTCTCATGTCTTCTCTTTCTCCTCTCTGACGATATTCTAATTGAAGAAGCTCCGCCATAGGAAAGTGCCGCCCAGGGCAAGCCGTTTGCGCAAAATGCCTATGCCCCTTAAAAGGAATTTCCCCGTAACGCTCGCGGATATGTTTTAGCAACCATACCAACGCGTTGTACTGCGCGTCGGACATCTTCGTGTGAACGCTGTCGAAATTACCTTGGCAACCAATCCCCACCGTGGAACTGTTGTGCCCCGTCACATGCGCGCCCCCCGCCTCCATGCCTCTCCCATTCCAAATAGTGCCGTCTTGGTCTACTACAAAGTTGTAGCCTATTCCCGCCCAGCCTCTTGCCAAATGCCAGCGGTGTACATCTTGAGGGGTTGCAAGCGTTTGCCCCTCCCGCGCAGGGTGCGCGTAGTGATGCAGCACAATTCCCGTGGTACGCGCGCGGTTAGCAAGCGGCCGCGAAAATATCAAGTTTGCATCTTTAATCTCAAATGTCATATCTTTCACCTCTCTATTTTTATTCTAGTGCAGAAACACCAGCGCGTACTTTGGAATCAGGGCAATCCGAGTATTCGCCGCATGTGCCTTTCTGAAAAACCGTACTTCTTAGAAATCTTTTGTGCATTACTGCCGTTAAATTCTTTCCGTGCCTCCTCTTCCAGACAACGTGCGAAAATTGTTCGCAAAGCAGGTACATACACTGTAAACCCGCCCAAATGTTCGGATATTGAGCATATTACGTCAAATCCGCACTCTTCCATTATCGCGTCATAGGGTTGCATAATTTCTTTCGGGTGAAGTTTCGCTGCGTGTAAGATAATGTTTTTATCCATGGCTTCCCTCCTTAATGGGCATTATGTTCGATTGAAGTAAATTTATATTACACGATACGAAATCAAATGTCAACAAAAATATTCTCATTAAAATTGAAATGTTTCACTCCGCTATAGCGATTTCGTTTGAACTTGGGCTTCGTCTGTCGTCAATTCTGCGTAGAAACGTTCGCAGAATTGACTCGTCCTTAGCCCGTTTCAAATCGAAATGCCTATATAACCCTGCACATATCAACTAATCGGAAACATCACAAAGGCCTTGAGGTGAGAACAAAAATTCTCATATCAAGACCTTTGCGTCTTTTTAATCGCTTATGAACTGTTCACGGCTTCGAGCCGTATGCGTTAGCTTGCCAATACATGTAATCGGCGAAAAGCGGCTGTGCCGCCCGCCTAAAGTTTTCGCCCCAAAATACTGCCCTGCAATTCGTCATCTGCGAAAATTTCCACTTGAACTGTTTCGTTAATTCCTGGTGGAAGCTGTTCACGCATAGATTCTATTATGCATGTGATTTCTTTTCCGTCGTCGGCACGGGAATCTGTACGTTTTACTTTTACGGCGGCCTTTCCTGGCGTTAATGCTATGATGCTTGTAACTTTACCTGTAATTATCAAGGCAATATCCTCCTTATAGGCGTTTCAATTTGAAATGGACTGGCGACAGGCGAAGCCCCATTTCAAACGAAATCGTTATATATGTTAGGGCGCATTCCACGAGACACTCCCTACTCTTTTATACAAAAGGATAAGATTAATTACGGCATCTGTCAAGCAATGTGGGGAAAAAGTACTAGGGCGTGTTCCACTACAGCTTTTATTTTTGGGTTTTATGACATAAAGATTGAATCCTAGATAAATATGATGTAAAATATTTCTGCACTTTATATACAAAAAAATCCCGCAAGGAGAAGGAGTTTTATACTATGTTCAGAAACATGAATATCAAAGGCAAGTTGGGGTTTGGGTTTGGATTGTTATTGTTAATTGCCGCCGCGATAGCATTCTTTGGGATTTATTTTATTATCATCAACAATAATGCAACTCTTTATTTGCAGCAACATCCGTCGCACAGATATAATTTACTTAACCACAAGTCAACAGATATTATGAATTTGCGACGGTTAGTAACGTCAATGGCATATAATGCGGGCAACGAAGAAGAACTAAACCGAGCGGCGGAAGATATTGCTGAAGTGCGTGCAGGGTTAAGAATCCGCATAGATGGATACCAAGATAATCTGCGAGCCGACCCGCGAATTGATGTTACAAGGCGCGACGACCTTCTGGTTATGGCCGAAGCGTTGGAAGGATATATAATGGCCTACATATGGGAAGTAATAGACCCTATGTATATAGCGGCGGAAGCCAACGACGAAGCACAACTGGCAAGGCTTATAGCCCATGGTGCAACTTTGTATGCAGAAATTGAAACGCGCTACGATGAACTAATGAGAATGGCCACAGGCTCTATAAATGATTTAACCGCCCAAGTGAACAACCAAGTAAACGTCGCAATAATTGCTATGGTTGTATTGGTAGCTATTGGGATTTTTGTGGGAATAATCGTGGCATTGGTAATGGGAGGTATGATTACAAAGCCAATCCGAACCGCTCAAGTAGCATTAAGCGAAGTAACCAAGGGTAATCTGAACGTAAACATAGACCGCGCAAGAATAGCAACAGACGAAACAGGCATGTTGACTCGCGATGTACTAAACCTAATAGATGTAATAAAAAACATGGTGAACGACCTAGTAAAACTAGGCCACGAATACAACACAGTGGGCGACATAGACTACCGAATTGACGCAAACAACTACAGAAACGCCTTCAAGGACATGATGAACAGCGTAAACGAAATCCCCGAAAACAATGTCAGAGACATAATGATTTTGATAAACGCGCTAAACAAAGTAAACGACGGACAATTCGACCTAACAATCGAAGACTTACCTGGTAAGAAAATGATACTACCAACAACAGTACGCGCCACAATCTCTAATCTGCAAAGCGTAAGCAACGAAGTAACAGCAATGATAGAAGCGGCGGCAGACAAAGGCGACTTAAACTTCAAAACCGACGCAAACAAATACAAAGGCGACTGGCGCGGAATTATGGTAGGGCTAAACCGCATAGCAAAAGCCGTTGCCGACCCAGTAGAATCAGTAGAAATCCGATTGCAAGCAATGCAAAAAGGTATTCTCGACTCTGCCGAAATCTCCAACGAACTTAAAAAAGCAGGGCATACCACAAGCAGTTACAATGGCGTGTTTGGAAGCATGACAGACGCGGCAGAAAACACCGCAAAAGAAGTTTCGTCATACATCAACGAGGTTGCCAATGTGCTTGCACAAATGGCAAGCGGAAATCTGCAAGTCAAAATCGAACGCGAATATGTAGGCGATTTTGTTGCAATCAAAGATTCTATCAACAACATAAGCCATAGCTTAAACCAAACCATGTCGGAAATATCTGTAGCGTCCGAACAGGTGCTTTCTGGCGCGAAACAAATTGCCACCAGTGCCGCAGAATTAGCAAACGGCGCGCAAGAGCAAGCCAGCGCGGTAGAAGAACTAAACGCCACAATAGACATGATAAACCAACAAACCCAACAAAACGCAACCAATGCACTAGAAGCAAGCGACTTATCAACAAAATCCACAACCAACGCAAAAGACGGCAACGAGGCCATGAAACAAACCGTAGACGCAATGATGCAAATTAAAGAATCCTCCAACAACATCTCCAAAATAATCAAAACGATTCAAGACATAGCTTTCCAAACCAATCTACTAGCACTAAACGCATCAGTAGAAGCCGCCAGAGCAGGCGAACACGGCAAGGGCTTCGCAGTAGTAGCCGACGAAGTACGCACCCTAGCAGGTCGCAGTCAAGATGCCGCCAACGAAACAACCACGCTAATTCAAGATTCCATAAACCGTGTAGAAACTGGTTCAAGCATTGCAGAGGCCACCTCAAAATCACTAGACGAAATAGTAGCAGGTTCAACCGAAGTTTCGTCCCTAATAAACAACATTTCAACCTCATCAAAAGAGCAGGCTGATGCAATCCTACAAATAGGTGACGGTCTACTACAAATATCCAGAGTAACCCAGAGCAACTCCGCAGTATCAGAGGAGACAGCCGCGGCCTCCCAAGAACTAAACTCCCAAGCAGAGTTGCTACAGCAGCTAGTGGCTTATTTCAAAATATAAAAGAAAAAGAAAAAAGAAAGACATTGGGGACGCTGTCCCCAATCCCCTGCAAGGGGGCACAGCCCCCTTGACCCCTTCATTTGCGGCTGTATAGCTTTGTTCGATTTCTACTCATGTTAAGGCGCAAATGATAAAATTTTTTGGAGAGGGGGTTTGGGGGAGAACCTTTTGTTTTACACATTTCTTTCGCTTCGCATTAGGAAATATGTTTACAAAAGGTTCTCCCCCAAGGTCTTTTTTTTATTTTTAGGTTTTATTTGGTTGTTTTTTGGTGGGTCTGCTAGGAATATTACTTTGCATGTTGCGCATGTTGTGCCGCGTAGTTCTACGTTTTTGTTGGTGCATGTTTCGTTGTCGTAGTAGATGCAGTACTTGTAGTCGCATTTCATTTTTTTCGCGCTCCTCAAAGCGTTTCGATTTGAAATGGGCTGAGGATTAGACGAAGCCCAATTTCAAACGAAATCGCTATATTTTAAAGTATGAGCTGGTTGGTGCGGCACAGCCGCCTTTTTGTCGATTACATACATTGTTGTTTCTCCTACATTAAAAAGAGCGTGAAGGAGACGACGGCAAAAGCCATCAACACCAAACACGCTCGTAATTGTAAATATCACAAAAAACGCCTTAATAACACCAACCTGCAAATATAACGCAAAACGCCCAAACACTAACACACGCACTTGAAGAAAGGGCAAAAATTTTGTATACTGCAAAGGTGTCGCAAAGGGCGGGGT
>WQVV01000160.1 GCA_009785665.1 Defluviitaleaceae bacterium | reverse complement strand
CTCCACTCAATGATAGGCGCAAATGAAAAAGTTTTTTGGAAAGGGGGTTTGGGGGAAAACCTTTTCTTCAGAAAAGGTTTTCCCCCAAGGTCTTAAATCTTTTGACTTTAAATCTTTTGACTTTAAATCTCTTCAAAAAAAGAAAGCAGTGATTTTTGTGAGAAGTCGGTTTGTTAGAATGTTTCCTGCGTTGAGACACCTTAATTTGCCTAATGCTATTACTACGCTTGGTATGGTGTGCGGGATTTTTGCTTGCTATTTTTTGACACAAGGGAATTTAAGAATGGCCGTTGTGTTTTTGTTTGCTGCTGGAGTTATGGACGCTGTTGATGGCTTTGTTGCTACTAAGCTGAATCAGCAGTCGGAGTTTGGGCAGTATGTTGATACACTTGTGGATTTCTTTACTTGTGGTATCTTGCCCGTCTGGATGGTCTTTGACCTGCTGGTTGGTGACGCGCTGATGGATAATATCGTTATTGTTGTCGCTCTGATTTTTTATTGTATGTGCGCGCTGTGGCGGCTTGCCTATTATAATATTATCGAGACCGATAAGTATTTTACAGGCCTGCCCGTACCAGGCTCTATGATGATTGTTACAATGTCTGTGTGGTGCGTGGTTACTCTGGGGCTTCCCACTTGGTTCTCTGCTATTACGTTCTTCACAATCGGCACACTCATGATTTCTGGTATCCAGTTGAAAAAATATGGCCTGTGGCAAAAGGCCATGAGCGTTGCCGCTTTTGTGTTTTTGGTTATTGTGTTGGTTTATCCGTAAGCAATTATGCTTTCTGAAACTTTGGCGGCTTCTGTGCCGCCTTTTATGTTGCGTACTATTTCCAGCGCGAAGTCTATTGTTGTTCCCGCCGCCTTTGAGGTTATTATGTTGCCGTCTGTTACGGTTGGGGTACTGCCTATTTTTGCGGCTTTTAGTTCGCTTTCTAGTGCGGGGTAGCATACTGCCGTTTTGTTTGCCAAAATGCCCATGTCGCCCAGAATTGTTGGCGCACCGCATATTGCCGCTATTTTCTTGCCTAATGCGTTATGGGCTTTTAGTAGGTTTAGGAAAGCTTCGTGCTTCTCGAAGTTTACGCGCCCTGGCCCACCAGGTAGAATTAACATTGCTTCTGCGGGGTCGCCCATATCCTCGAATAGCTTGTCGGCTTTTATTGTGATTTCGTGCGAACCAGTCACGTCTAAACTGCCCGTGAGTGATACACTAACCACGTTCACCCCGCCACGCCGTAACACGTCCAAGGTTGCCACTGCTTCAATTTCTTCAAAGCCTTCCACTAGGAAAAGTATTGCATCATACATATTTATTACCACCTTCTTATATGGGAGTGTTGACAGAATCATACGTTACATGATTCGCATTTTACCACAAAATACACCCCTTGGGTAATTCAAATCTTGCCACCCAGAGAAAAAAATACAGTGTTTACGGGGCTTCCGAGGAATTGGACACCCTGTATTTTTTTGCATCTACCCATCAAAATACCCTTATGTCTATAATGCTTGGTTTCTGCCACTGGATAATGGATATAAAAAAATTTTTCAAATTACCCCTTGCATTAGAATCTGTCATGTGGTAATATTCGGGTTGTGTTCCTTATGGGAGGGTTCCCGAGTGGCCAAAGGGGGCAGACTGTAAATCTGTTAGCGATGCTTTCAAAGGTTCAAATCCTTTTCCTCCCAGAGCTTATGAAGAAAAGCCTTTGCCGCGCTTGCGGTGAAGGCTTTTTGTTACTATATTAAAACGAGGTGGCGTAGATGTCCGAAATTACAATAGCTAAAGCTGGCGAAATTTTGCGTAAGTACAACAAGGAAGCGTTTCATATTCAGCACGCGGAAACGGTTTCGGGGGTAATGGGGTATTATGCAAAAAAGCACGACCCTTCCCGCGAGGAATATTGGCGAGTGGTGGGAATGCTTCATGACACGGATTTCGAGGAATTTCCAGAGGAACACTGCGTAAAAGGCGTGGAGCTTTTGAAGGCGGAGGGCGTACCCGAAGATATAATAAACTCGGCAATGAGCCACGGCTGGGGAATGACAGGAACACCGCACGAGCCACAACATATAATGGAAAAGATTCTTTTTGCGGTGGACGAGCTTACAGGGTTAATAGGCGCGGCGGCATTGATGCGCCCAAGCAAAAGCACTATGGACATGGAGTTATCCAGCGTGAAAAAGAAATTTAAAGATAAAAAATTTGCGGCGGGTTGTTCACGGGAAGTGATAAACCAAGGCGCGGAGAAGCTTGGTTTGACATTGGACGAGTTGATACAGGAAACAATTTTGGCAATGCGGGAGGTTGAATCAAATGCCAGCTAATGCGCTAGACACACTGATGGAACGCGGATTTATTTCGCAATGCACCCATGAAGACGAACTTCGCGAGCTTCTGGGCAAGGAGCAATTGACCTTCTACATGGGGTACGACCCCGTTGCCAACAGCCTAACAGCGGGGCATTTGCTTACGCTAATGGCACATGCGCATTTGCAAAAAGCGGGACACAGGCTAATTACGCTAATGGGAACAGGCACGGGCATGATAGGCGACCCAAGCGACCGTTCAGATATGCGCAGAGTAATCACTCGCGAGGAAGTGGCGCATAACATCGTGTGCTTTAAAAATCAGTTTGCGCGTTTCGTGGAATACGGCGAGGGCAAGGCAATCATGGAAGAAAACGACTGGTTGCTAGACCTTCATCTAGTATCGTTTATGCGTGACTATGGGGTTCATTTTTCTGTTAATAAAATGCTTGCGGCAGAGTGTTATAAATCGCGGCTGGAAGGCGGTTTGACTGCATTCGAGTTCACGTACATGCTTATGCAGGCTTATGATTTTGTGGAATTATACCGCAGGTACGGTTGTCGTTTGCAATTGGGCGGCAGTGACCAATGGTCGAATATCATTGCGGGGGTTGAATTGCTTCGCAAGACGGAGGGTATTCAAGCGTATGGGCTTACGCTGAATCTTCTTACCACGGGTAGTGGGCAGAAGATGGGCAAATCCGCTGGAAACGCAATTTGGTTGGACGCGGAGAAGACCTCACCATACGATTTCTACCAATACTGGCGCAACACCGAAGACGTGACGGTTATTCGCAATTTGAAACTGCTAACATTCCTATCCATGGACGAAATTAATGAAATGGCAAAATGGGAAGGCGCGGAACTAAACCGCGCAAAGGATATTTTGGCGTATGAAATTACAAAAATAGTTCACGGCGCGGAAGAAGCCGACAAAGCGCAGGCGGCTGCAAAGGCGTTATTTGCAGGTGGTGGCGATTTAAAAAACATGCCTACCACAGACATTCCACGCGCAGAAATCGGCGACGGTTTGAATATCATAAACCTACTAGACATGCTGAAACTAATCCCATCACGCGGCGAAGGTCGCAGACTAATAGCACAAGGCGGCATAAAAATAAACGACGAAAAAATCGACAGCCACGAACACAGCATCACCGAAAGCGATTTCAAGGACGGGTATGTTCTTATACAAAAGGGCAAGAAAATTTACCACCGTGGGCGGCTGGTATGAGTTTAATTATCAACAATACGGATATTGCCGTCACGGCGGTGAATCCGAGCGGATTTCCCAAAGATGACTTGCCCGAAGTTGCTTTCGTTGGCAAGTCGAATGTGGGCAAGTCTTCGCTGATTAATGCAATGCTTGGGCGCAAACGTCTTGCGCGTACAAGCCGCCAGCCAGGCAAAACCCGCACAATCAATTTTTTTCACGTAGAGAAAAAACTTTACTTTGTTGACCTTCCAGGCTATGGTTACGCACGCGTTAGCAAAACGGAATCCGCAAAGTGGGGCGAAATGGTTGAGGGCTATTTGAAAAATCGCCCTCAGTTAAAACGGATTTTTCTTCTAGTAGACATTCGGCACGAACCTAGCGCGAATGACAAAATGCTTTACGAGTGGTTTCAGCATTATGGGCTTCCATTCACAGCAATCGCTACAAAAAGCGACAAAATTACCAGAGCGCAATTGCAAAAACATTTGGCAATAATCCGCCGCTCGCTGGGTATGGCAGAACCACCAATTCCTTTCTCCAGCGAAACCAAGCAAAATCGCGACCAGCTTTGGTCGCTTATTCTGGACAACTGCGGCATTGATGTGTTATAGTAGATGTCGAATGTGGAAATGAGGCGAAGGAATGTCTGAAAATACAAACACTGGCGCATTGGTTGGGCATATTTATACGGGAAAGGTGCTAAAGATTAAACCCTTTGGCGCGATTGTTTCCCTACCAAATAGCCCGCCTGGTTTGGTTCATATCTCGCAAATTGCTAACGGTTTTATTCAAAGCGTTGGTGATGTGCTTAACGTAGGCGACGAAGTAGATGTTCGTGTTGTTTCCAACGATGTAGCTTCGGGCAAAATTTCCCTCTCCATGAAAGATGTCCCCCAACGCTTCGACCCTTACGGCGAAGAAGGCGACGAGGACGACGAAGAAGGCGGCTACAGATACGACCCGCCACCAATAATAACAGCAGCAGCAGCCGCTTCCTTCGAGGAAAAATTTAAGTCGTGGCAAAAACTTTCTAACGAACGTATTGCAGGCATAAACAGGCGCAACAAACGCAACAAAAGACGCTAAGCGGGCGGGCGGCATAGCCGCTTTTCGCCGATTACATGTATTGGTTAGGGGCGTGTACGTCTCGAAGCCAGATACTATTTTTTAGAAATCAAGACCAGCCTTTTCGCAAGTGATTGGCTGGTTTTTTTATAGGCTAGGAAATTGTTCACGGCTTCGTGACGTATGCGTGACTTGTAATACATATAACTGGCGAAATGCAACTGTGTTGTGTTGCGCCGCGCCGCTGGGAGGATAGCATATGACTGCAAAAATATTTTTGCGCAATCTTCGTAGAGGATTGGGCAGCGCGATTGTTGAATTACATACAAACCCTAATCATATTAAATACAAGGCTATTGTTTTGCGTTGTTGCCTTAAAGATATTGCATATGATACACAATCGGAAGGAACGAAGGGATTTTATCTTTATACTGCTATTCGCGCCCTTGAAGCAGAGGATGAATTTGAAGATATAATTATTAATGCGTTCATGAAAAGGCTTGAGATTCGATTGTTTCACCAGCTTGCGGATATTTTATGTCTTTATATTGGTGATGGAAGCGAAAAAGCGGAAAACGCTTTTAACGCAAAGTATCGCGCCTTGTTTGAACAGCTTTCGACGCAAAGGACGTTTCCGCATAAATATTGCGAGCGCGAACAATTTGAATACTTGATGATATGTAAAGTAGACAACTATAACTGGCAGGGTTTTAAGGAATGCATCACAGATGCGGGCAGTATCTTGATAAAACGAAATGATGATGTTTGCAACAGTTATGACTGGTTTCTTTGTCGTTGTGAAAATATTTTTGGCAAAAAACGCGTTACGCAATATTTTACCGCTGTATCGGAAAAATCGCCAGAAGTTAAAGCATTTGTAGCAGCAAACAGTGAACTTGAAAACACAAGAGAAGGGCATTTACGGACGGAGCAAACCGTTACGCTACAAAGCTATATTGAACGAGCAAAAGAGCTTGAGAACGACACCTCCCCCTATGCAAAAATGCATTCAGTCGCTGTACGGCTTTTGCGACATGCTACTCAAGATGACTTAATTGAATTAATCGCGGTAATTGCGAATGAACAATCTGATAAAATACGAGCGTATTTATTGCATATTTTTAGGCGCGTTGATTTTCCCGCTGATATAGACATGCTGATAAAATACGCAGAAAGCAATTGTGAACTACTTCAAACAAATGCCGTCGAGGCCTTAAAACGATTTGAAGACCCGCGAATACATGATTTAGCTGTGACTTTTATCGCAGCAGGAAATACCTCTGATGGATTGCCTTTACTAAAGAAAAATTGGCGCAAACAAGATGAGCCGCTTATTCGCGAACATGTGCTGTTATCAAGCAAGGTATCGCATGACTTGCAAATGGATATTTTGGACATTTATTCTCAACATCGTTCAAAATCTTGCGGTGACATTTTGGAACATATTTATAGAAACGGCGAATGCGCTTATTGCAGATATGGTATCGTAAGCGCAATGCGGAAAAATCGTGTCTTGAGCGAAAAAATCCTAAACGAGTGCTTATATGATTCATACGACAAAACACGTAAACTAGCCAATAGGATAAAACGCAAATATGATAATCTATGCGGTATGCCTAAACATTCACCAACAGTCTAAGTTACCTAGTCATACTTTTTCCACTCTGAAACATTGAAATGCGCCCCGCCAATACAGTGGAAATTTGACATGTGGCGGGGTGGGCGCATTCCAATGTTTGAGGTGGAAAAAGTATCAATTAAAAACGGTCTTGGTTTGCGGTGTTTTTGTCGCAATCCCAAGACCGTTTTTAGTTTAAACAACTACATAATCTTTATTCGTTTGTTAAAACATTCCACTCTATTCCGAAGCGGTCTTTTACGTTTCCGTTTAATGATGCCCAAAATTGTTTGCCAAGTGCGTCCACAACTTCCCCACTTTCGGCAAGTTTATTATAGATGGAAGTCACTTCTTCTGCTGTGTCAAATGAAAGTTGCATCCAAAAACCTTCTGGCGGTTTTTCAAAACCATCGGACATCATAAATGTTGTCCCGTAAATTGAAACTTCTGAATACATTACAAAATTTGGCGGGGTGGCTGCGTCCATTCCAATATCGGTTGGTGCGTCGCGGAAATAGCTAATCGTCTTTACCTCTGCTCCCAAAACCTCCTTGTAGTAAGAAATCGCTTCGTCGCAATTACCGCCAAAACCAACTGCTGGTATAAGCATGTTAATCACACTTCCTTCGTTTTATATTTTGCCAATTATATCACAACAAACACGACTACTGTGTGTCGTGTTTACTGCGCAGATAAAAATTATAGCAAACGACCTTCAAAATTGTTCGCTATATCACCCTTGCATTCGTAAGGGTAGGATGTTCGTTAAGGGGGTTGTGAAAGGGTAGATTTGAAGTTTGTCATACAGTATATAGTATATTGTGGCGGTCGTTATGCCTATGATATAATCGTTGCAGTAGCAAGCAAACGAATGGACATAATTTATATTAGGCGGTGCATGTATGTCAGTTTCATTTATTGATGAAATAAACACTTGGGAGCAAGGAGAAGCATTGCTAACACTTAAAGAATGTGGCTTGTCAGAAGACATGAATGTTATGGATTTT
>WQVV01000159.1 GCA_009785665.1 Defluviitaleaceae bacterium | reverse complement strand
TTATCTCGTATTGCTCTCGGGTTATATCGCTAGGATACGCTTTTCTCATTTGCTTGCCCCCTGCGCTTTTAACACATTTTATGACAGTTGGTAGCAATTTTCAAGATATTAAACAGGCTCTTAAAGGTGTGGCAACCACTGCAACGCTTAGCACCAGAGCCAGAATTTCCGCAGGGACAGGGCTACTGTTTGTCGCTAGAACTGGTTAATGTAATTGTTACAACGGTTGTTCCTCTTAACTTGCGCACAGTATACATGAAAATGACAAAATCTTAATATGATTGGTTCTTTGTTGTTTTCTAATACTTTTTCCTATAAAACAGTGACATATCCGCCACGCAACAATCCTGCAAATTTGCACTATTTTCGTGGGCGGATATGTCACTGTTTTAGCGGAAAAAGTATAAGAACCCAAAGCAACCTCGTCGCTGTAGACGCACACTATCAAAAGTCATATCAATTCCTTGAATTTACATCAAGTCAACAATCTTCTCCCTACGAGTAACAATCACTACTGCAATTATTCCAACAATCAACGCAATAACAAGCGAAGTAATTTGCGCAAAAATGTCGCCGCCAATGTAAACTGCTAAAAAATCGCGGAGAATAAAATTAGACAATCTTTGCGCAGCAACAAAGAAAGGAATTACTTTGAACAAAAGCCAAATCATATTCTTGCTGAACCGCGACAAAACGAAAGCGAAAGCCGCCGTACCAAAACCCAGCACATAAATAATAGCAACAATCAAAAGGAGATACTGCCCATAAGTAATTGACAACCAATGAAATGGAAAACTCATAAACGAGTTAATACCGTTATGCCAAAGAGCAAAAGCATTTGTAAAGGAGAAAGCCCCCGCAAAAACAGCAACTAAAATGGTAGTCATACCAATAGCAGAAATTAGAACGGCAATAAGCTGTTTAGTCAAAATACTGCGCCCCTGTTTTGAAGAGTACTGCAACCAATTAACCCGAGTAGCGCGGTCGGTAGTGACAAGCGAGGACACCAGTACCAGCGTAACCAGTATTACCAACACGGCAAGTTGTCGCCCAAACTCCCAAGTATGCCAGACTGTAAATTGCGTCATGATGTTTGTAAGTTCTCCGCTGTTTTGTATTTCTTCCAGCCGTTGGAGTTCTCTTTCAGATAGCTGATGCCATTCGGTGAATGACTCAATGTGGGGGCTTGTGTAGTCACAACCTAGTATATTGATTTCGTACATGCCTATGATGTTTTGAAATCCTCGCATTAAATTGTAAGCGTCGGGGGTTACGTTATCACTTGTTAAAATCCCGCCTGCGCCATCATTTACAAACTCGCTCCGAATCATGTAACCCAACTCTAGCGATACTGCGTACCATAGATTTCTTTCTTCGTCGTCCAAAGTCTCGTAGCGTATACCAAATTCTTCGCGGAAGTTTTCGTGGTCGTCGAAGTTAAAAATCCCTGCTTGTGCGAACACTGGATTATCTGCAAAAAATGGGTCTAAGTCCACAAGAATCACTTCGCGATACAACCGAAAATCCTCGAAATCTTCCTGTGAAAGTGTTGTGCCATATGTTTCAGTCAAGTGATGCGCAAAATAAACGCGGTCGCCCCCAAAACGGTGATACTCTGAAACCCAATGGTGCATAAACATAGCATAAAAAACCACACACAAAAACGCAATAATCAACAAAATCCTAACATTCCAAATCTTTTGCAACTCATTAAAAATAATCCTCATGTTATATCCCTCTTCTCAAATTTTTTAACAGCGAACACGCAAATCGTGGCAAGCACAAAAAATGAAATCCCTGTCCCCCAAAGTTCAAAGTTTCGCCACAAAGTAACAGGCCCGCCATCTGTGAACCACCAGCCACTATTCCACCATAACCAAATAGGCGAATGAAATGCGAAATACCGTCCATAGGAATTTATAGAAAACACAGCAGGCAATACAAAACAAACCGCATTAACCACAAGCACCATCAAAAACGCGATATAACTATTCCGCGAAAACAGTCCAACAACCACACCCATAAGCGCGAAGCAAACAACCAGCCAAGCAGACACCCCAATAAACGCCAACAAAAAAGACGCAACAGTAAAACTAAACCATGTAATAAAAGGCCTCGCCCCAGTAACGCTATCAATAAAATTGAATCCGCTGGAAACACTACTACCCCACACATCAGAGTAATCAAACGCGTTGAAGTAAACCGCAAGCGTAACCGCCGTCAACAACGCGTACAACCCAACCCCCGCTACTAAACTTGCGGCAATCTTATGACGCAACACACGCCGTCCTGTTTTTGTAGCGTATACATTTAACTCTGTGCCGTTAATTTGCTCGTAGCCTAGACATAGCAGTGTTAGTAATACGGCAATTGCGACTCCTTGCAACAGCAATCGTCCCATAACCCCACCAATGGAAATTCTGTGAAAAAGATTCTGATGCATTCGGAAGGAATACTCCCCAAAATACGGCGAGTAACTATCTTCTGCAATTGCTCTAGCGTCAATCGCTTCCTGCAACGCTGCATATTTTGCGCGCATACCATCGGCAACGCCGCCCGTTAATCTTAGGACGCGGATATAATCTTCTGCAATCGTGCTTGCGTTATAACCCTCAAACACATTTATGGGAAACGGCGTTGTAGTATCTGGCACTCCACCAAAATGACGCGGCATTGACCAAATATTAAACGCTATGCACAGCAAAACGAATACCCATAGTGCGATTCCAGACAAAATTTTTTTAAGCTCGTACCAAAAAATCATGTCTACACCACCTCGTCCCGATATACATACAGGAAAACGTCCTCCAAATTTGGGTTTACGCGTGTGGCATGTTGCGAGCAATCTACTTCGCTGGCGAAGCGGGTTAATGTCTCGTTGCCGTCTTGTCTTTCGGTCAAAATTAAATGCGGGGCTTCTATTGCAGATATGTTGTTAGTTTCAAATATTTTTTGGGAAATCATAGCGCATATTGCCGCTGGTGAATCATTTGCAAACAGCTTGTGATTTTTAAACATGATTACATGGTTTGCAATCGTTTCTATGTCGGAGACTATATGCGTTGATAAAATTACAATGCGGTCTTTTGATAGGTTGGAAATTAAATTGCGGAAACGCACTCGTTCCTTTGGGTCTAACCCTGCGGTTGGTTCGTCTAGTATTAGAATTTTCGGGTCGTTAAGCATGGCTTGTGCTATTCCCACGCGCTGCACCATTCCGCCTGAGAATTTTTTCATCTTCTTGCCGCTTACGTCGGAAAGCCCTACTACCTCTAGTAATTCCTCTATTTTGCGCTTTGCGCGGTCGCGGTTTATGCCTTTCAACGCGGCGATATACAGCAAAAATTGCATTGGCGAATGATTTTTGTAATACCCAAAATCCTGCGGTAAGTAGCCGATTATGTCTCGGTAATCTGCGTCTAGTTTTACTATTTCGTCGCCGTTCCATAGGATTTCCCCGCTTGTTGGAAAAATCAGCGTTGTTAGCATTTTGATTAAAGTTGTTTTCCCTGCGCCGTTGGGAGCAAGAAGCCCGTACACTCCATTTGAAAATTCAAGGTTTATATCTTCTAGCGCGGTAAATTTCCCAAACCTCTTTGTAACTCCATTAAGCAATAACATAATTTTCCTCCGATAACATTTTATTTGTCTGATATAAGAAAACCGTCGCGCCCGCCGCCGCGAAAGCTATGGTTATAAAAATTGGTACATTTGATAAAAACCGCTCCCAATACTCCAGAAAAAACACAGGTGTCGCGCTCGCAAACAACCACACCACCGAAAAACAAGCAATCGCCCACTTACTACGCGTAAGCCGCATTACAAATAACTCAATCGCGGCGCAAAGGAACATTCCGCCAAGGCAAAGCGGCAACAATCGAATAAACTGCGAAACACTTTCAGCCGAAAAAATCGAAACACCAATAACAAACACTACCCCCACTCCCGAATAACACATACACCGCAATGCCGCAACCTGCCGCGAAGTATATCTACATGTCTGCGTCAACTCAAACAAACTACAAGCGCGCTGGCTAATCTCCGTAAAAAACATAATCACCATAAACAACACAGGCGACAACCCAAACGCCGACGAATACGGATAATACGCAGGCACATGCCTAACCATTGTAACCACTCCCACAATCGTTACCGCCGCAAAAATAAAACTGTAACTTAAATCCCAAAAAATCAATCGCCAGCCCAATGCACGGTGAATTTTTAAGATTCGCCCCCAAAAGTTAGGCGGCTTTCGCAACCCCTGCGATAGGATGTATTTAACGCTTTCATCTTTATTCATTAAATTCACTCCTTAGCTTGTTGATTAAGCGGTAGTATTTGCTTTTTACACTGCCTTCCGCAAGTTGCACCACTTCCGAAATTTCTGCAAATGTGTAGCCCCCAAAAATGTGTAATCGGAAAATCTTCTGCGTTTCGGGCGGAAAGTTGTTCACATAGTCGCTCACCCGCGCCGCAAAATCTTCGTTGGCTATTTGCTTTGTGAAATCTGCTTCGTCTATTGGCTCTACGTCGTCTAGGGATAGGGTTTCCGTTATTCTGGCGGCGCGTGAACGGAAGTAGTCTATTGTTTTGTTTGTGGCTATCTTGTATAACCATGTTCGGAATCCCGCGCCTTTCTTTGGGTCGTAGTGGCTGATTGTTTTCAGCAACGAGATAAATATTTCTTGCGTAAGGTCTAGCGCGGTGTCTTCATTTGTTTGCTTGCGTATGAATTTGTAAATTTCATCGTAGTATGAACGCACTAGCGTATCGGCGGCGGTTTGGTCGCCGCTTTTTATTTTGCGGATTAATCGCTGTTCTTCTTTAATATCTTTCAACCGCGCCCCTCCTTTTTTGTTCTTTGCTTATATATTCGCACTATCTAGGACAATAGTTTCAACTGTACAATCGTTTTTTACAAATACCCCACTTGTTTTATTCTGTGTAAAATGGGACAATACCTAAAAGGAGCAAGCATTAGATAGCAAATACCAATGAAAATATGTGCGAACGTATGCATTAAGCCAAATGATGAAGGGAAGTGTCGCGTAAATGGGATTAGAAACTGTAGCTTGTCACCCTAAAAGTATGGTGTAATGTGTTGGTTGCTGTTAGCGGAGAGACTTCGGTAATCGCAAAAAACCAATGCGTGCAGAATAAACGCTGTAATCCGAAGTCCTAACGGAAACGTACAGACCAACGGCTATAAAAATGTCCTTATCACAACTACGACATACTAGGGTGGGCTACACCCGAAGTTAAAGCCTGTGGACAGGTCAAAGACTTGGACGAAGCAGGAATCTAATTGCAGTCTATGTTTGCATAGATATGCGTAAATTTAGAAAGGCAGGAATCTACCATGAGCAGAAAAGAATTTCAAAATCCTATTTTATCTGGATTTTATCCAGACCCCTCGGTTTGCAGGGTTGGCGAGGATTACTACTTAGTTACATCAACATTTGCGTATTACCCTGGTGTGCCTATTTTTCATAGTAAGGACTTGGTTCACTGGAATCAGATTGGTAATGTGCTAACGCGTCCTGCGCAATTGCCGCTTGCTAAAACCCGCGTAAGCCAAGGGATTTTCGCGCCAACTATTCGGGAGCATAACGGAATTTTTTATATGATTACAACAAATGTATCTGGCGGCGGAAATTTCTTGGTGACGGCAACCGACCCAGCGGGGGAATGGTCTGACCCGTTCTTCTTGGAGGGCGCGCATGGAATAGACCCGTCGTTATACTTCGAGGGCGACAAATGTTATTACCACGGCACACGCGAAAAAGAAAATGGCGCGTACTACGGCGACAACGAAATCTACTTACAGGAGCTAGACCTAAAGGAAATGAAGCTAGTGGGCGAGCGTCATATAATTTGGCATTGTGCATTAAAAAACGCCGTCTGGCCAGAAGGCCCGCATATTTACAAAAAAGGCGACTGGTACTATCTATGGATTTCCGAAGGCGGCACAGGTCACGAACACGCCGTTACAGTAGCACGAAGCAAAACGCTAACGGGTTACTACGAGGGCAATAAATGCAATCCAATACTAACACACCGTCATCTCGGCAAGGATTACCCAATTGTAAATGTAGGTCACTGCGACCTAGTAGAAACACAAAATGGCGAGTGGTGGATAGTTCTGTTGGCCTCGCGTCCATACGGTGGAAGATTCCGTAATCTAGGACGTGAGACATTCCTAGTTCCCGTTTCGTGGGAAAGCGAATGGCCTGTAATAAACTACGGCATAGGTCTAGTACGCGAAACAGAACCATTCCCCAATCTTCCAGAAACACCAACCAAAATGCAAACAAGTTTCGACTTCCGCGAAATCAGCAAAATCCCAATGAACATGATGCATCTACGCAATCCAATCACCAAAGACTACAAACTAGAATCCAACGGCCTAAAAATGCGCCTAAACAAAAATCCAATCACCGAACTAGCCGATGTAAGTTATCTATGTATTCGCCAACAGCACAAGAGTTTTCACGTTCAAACGCAAATGCTTTTCACCCCCGCAACCGAAAACGAAAACGCAGGGCTAGTGATTCTGCAAGACCATCTACACAATTATCAATTCGTGCTAACGAAGAAAAACGACGAAACAATTCTACGCATAGTAAAATGCAAAAAAGATAAAACCGAAATCCGAATAGAAAAACCAGTTCCCAACAGCGAGGGCATTCATCTAAAAATTTCTGCCCACGAACAAGATTTAACTTTCTACTACAGCCTAGACGGAAAGACATTCACCCCCATACTAGAAGACACCGCAAACTTCCTAAACACCGACACAGCAGGTGGATTCGTAGGCAATACAATGGGACTATACGCAACCTCAAACGGCGAAGATTCCAAAAATCACGCAACATTTACGAGTATAAAATACGAAGAAGCTTAGGGATTTACGAAAGAAAATAGGGCGTGTTGCCACTACAAAAATTTTGTAGCGACAACACGCCCTTTTTCAAACGAAATCGCTATACACCTTTGAATGCAATGCGCATTGAATAGAAATCCTTGAAGCCGTTATCATCTAACAATGGTTTGGGGTAATTGCCTTGCTTCGGGTTCTTAGAAAACAACAAAGAACCAATCATATTAAGATTTTGTCATCTTCATGTATACTGTGCGCAAGTTAAGAGGAACAACCGTTGTAACAATTACATTAACCAGCTCTAGCGACAAACAGTAGCCCTGTCCCTGCGGAAATTCTGGCTCTGGTGCTAAACGTTGCAGT
>WQVV01000158.1 GCA_009785665.1 Defluviitaleaceae bacterium | reverse complement strand
TCTGGAAAACAATCCTCCGAACGCGCATAAGCCACCGATATGTTTAATTTCTTATACGCCGCCATAGAAAATACATCAAGGTCGTGATTAGCCGCTTCCACCATGTCGTATTGTTCAAAATATTGCAAGGTGCGGGCTTCTAAAAATTGGTCAATATTTTCTACATCACATTGCGGTATAAATCCGCCTGCCTTCTGCCTATGTCCCCCGCCCCCCGCCAAGAAACTCGCGAGTTCATTCGCCATAGTAGTTCGAGTACAACTGCGTACAGATAACTTATACCCGCCCGATACATGCGCATATACAATACATACATCTAAGCCCTCTGTTTGCAACGCAAGGTCGTTTATAAATCCCAAAATATTTGGGTCGCATGGCTCGGAACGGAATATCGCAAATTTATAATGCGTGTTCACATTATGCCGAATCAACGCCGTCCCAGCGATAGTAAGTTCTGACAATGTAAAACTGCTGTATCGTAAACTGTCCAGCATTGCTTTGTCTATTGATAATGTATCGCGCATGTCGCGGTCAAGCGGATGCCCTATTTCATCAAAACCACCCGTGTCTGTGTACAACCCATAATACAACGCCGTGGCCAAGTTTTTCATAATTGGAAATCCTTCCGCCACAAGCAAATCCCACACCAACGTAGCGCAACTTCCCAGTTGACTACGAATTTCTCCGTCCAAACCAAGATTCTTGTCTTCGTGGTGGTCAATGATAAACACCTTTTCCGCATCAATATGCGTCACATTGCCAGCCCCATACTGGCAATCCACTGTAATTAGCGTTTTCACTGGCGGCGGAGTTTCTACATACTCAATCGGAATTTTCAGTTGCTGTACCATCTTGATTAGCGCAGGTTTTACTATTTGCCCTTTTCCACTAAAAATGATTTTTGCATAATTGTCATACATTTTCAAATACTCATACACCGCAAACGCTGTTGCAATTGTATCTGCATCGGGGAAATCGTGACATTGAATTACTATATCTTTGTGCCTAAGTAAATCTTTCATACTAAATCGCTCTTGCATAGAAATATCTTCCCTCCCTCGCTCCTTGTTGTACCTGTTTCTATTGTACATTTATATTCTATGGGTTACAACCATTATTCGTCAGAAAATCGCCCCTGCGACAATTTTCTTTTCAATTTAAGATTATGTAAATATGTATCCTTAAATTTATATTCCCCCTACGAAAATCGTACCATTTTCGTAGGGGGAACAGTTCCTATACAAAAAATTCCTTATACCATAGCGAAAACATAAATACTGCCCATATTTTGCGGCTGTTATCTTCTTTGCTTGCCTTATGGCGATTCAACAAAGCGATTAGTTTTTCTTGGTGAAAGAATTGCGCCATAAAGTCTTGATTGAAGGCGGTTAGGACTTGATTGTAGTATTTATCTTCGCGCAACCAGTGGCGAGTTGGTACGGGGAAGCCTAGTCGTTTTTTCTCGCGTTTATCTTTGAAATTGCGGGTTGCGGCTTTTCTTAGTGCGAATTTCCCTGCTTGTTTGTTCATGCGGTACTTTGTTGGGATTTTTGCGGCTACTGCGAATACTTCCTTGTCTAGGAAAGGAACGCGTGATTCTAGTGAGTTTGCCATAGACATTTTATCGGCCTTTAACAAAATATCGCCTACTAACCACAGGTGCAGGTCTAGGTATTGCATTTTTGTTATGTCGTGGTGTTGGGTTACTTTGTCGTAGTGCGGTTTTGTTATTTCGGCTGTAGTTTTGCCTACTGGATTCTTTAGAATGGCGGAGCGTTCGGCTTCTGTGAATAGGTTTGCATTGCCTATAAAGCGTTCTTCCACGCGCTTGGAGGCGCGAATAAAGTAATTTCTTCCCTTTATTCTGAATGGAAATTTCCGCGCCATTAGCCCTAAAAATCGGCGCAAGGGCATCGGTAAGCTGGTTATTGGCGCGAGGTCTAGCGGCTCGCGGTAGATTCCATAGCCGCCGAATAGTTCATCTGCACCCTCGCCTGATAGCACACCTTTTACATGCTCCCGCGCAAGTTTACACACGAAGTATAAGGCTATTGCGGCTGGGTCGGCTAGTGGTTCGTCCATATGGTATTGCACTTTTGGCATTACTTCCCAAAATTCTTCCGTTGTGATGATTTTACTTATGTTTTCCACGCCTTTTTCGGCAGAAAGACTTTTTGCCTGCTCTATCTCGCTAAAACCTTCGTAGTCAAACCCTACGGTAAATGTCTTTTCAACCTTATCGGCAACCGCCGCAACATAACTAGAATCCACCCCGCCCGATAACAACGAACCAATTGTAACATCTGCACGCTGGTGGTACTCCACGGAATTTTTAACAATCGCGTCAACTTCATCTACGATTTCATCAAGTGGCGCGTCACTAGACGTTGCTGAAAATTCCGCTTGCCAATAGCGTTTTAACTCCACAACGCCATCTTTGAACCGCATGGAATGCGCCGCTGGAAGCTTAAACACACCTTTAAAAAACGTCTCGTCCAACACAGAATACTGAAATGACAAATAACTCGTCAACGCTTCCAAATTCATTTCCTTCACGAAAGCAGGGTATTCCAAAAACGCCTTGATTTCCGAAGCAAACAATAGTTGCCCACCAAAAATCCCGTAATACAAAGGCTTTATGCCAAAGTAATCACGCGCCGCGAATATCTCGCCCTTCTCGTGGTCGTATATCAAAAAGGCAAACATTCCACGCAAATGAGTTGTCATTGCCGCACCATATTCCTCGTACAAGTGCAACAAAACCTCCGTGTCAGATGTTGTTCTAAACACCCGACCTTTTGCCTCAAGTTCCGCCTTGATTTCCCGAAAATTATAAATTTCACCATTAAAAACAATCGTAAGCGTTTCTGCGGCATTACGCATTGGCTGGTTGCCCAACTCTAAATCAAAAAAGGAAAGCCGCCGAAAACCCAGCGAAATCGCGTCATCCACATGAAGTCCAACTCCATCTGGCCCGCGATGCGCTATACGTTCGGTCATCTTCCCTATTATCGTATTATTACCATCATTAAAATCATTTCCAGTAAATCCGCAAAAACCACACATTTGTCAACACCCCACTATATTTTTTCCATTACTTGCTGTGTGCATACGTAAAAAAAACCGTGGGGGAAACTTTTGTAGACATATTTCCTAAATGCGAAGCGAAGGGAATGTGTGAACAAAAGTTTCCCCCACACCCCCTTCAAAAAACTTTTTTATTTTGCGCCTTTAGTTGAGTAGGAATTTGGCGAAGTTGCACAGCCGCGAAAAAGCTTTATAACTTGTCTATTTTCTTTTCTACCCATGCTACATCTTCTTGTTGCATTTCTGCTTCGGTGGCAAGAATCAAGTCATCAAGTGCTTTGACTTCGTAACCCTCGTTTGACTTTTTAATCTTTAGCAACATGAATAGCCGCTTTTTTTGCTCAATTTGTATTTCCAGTGCGGCCACATTCATCCCTCCTCGTAATCAGCTTGTGGTGCTGGTCATGCTGTAGTCGTATGCTGTTAGCTCTAGCCATATGCGCCCTATTCCGCGATAGGCGTGTACTAACCCCTCGCCCGAAAAGAATGAACCCATCAGAGTTTTTGTAGAACGCTCTACGCTGTGATGAAGCTGTTTTTCCCACATAATGGCTTGGTCGCCGTCAACTTTTAGTTCAGTTGAACCGTCTAGCTCTACTTCTACTACTTCGGTCATGGGTAGTACGGATTCTAAAGCGCAATAGCCTGTGCCTGAAAGCCCTAGACAAAACAACCCCTTATTGCCGCCAAAAATCGCGCCTGTTAGGGTGTTCATTTGGACGGTCTCAAGCTTTAGCGTGTCCTCATATGCGTGCAGAAGTCCGTTACGAATTACCAACCCATGCGGCGTTGAGCCTACGTTCATTATAAGTTTGTGGTTGTAGGTTGGTTCGGTTATTACTATGCCGTGTCCTACAAATCTTGGGTGAATGATGCTTGCGCCTGTTACAAAACTTCGTGCTGCCCGCGTTATGAAATCGCTGGAATCGCTGGTGGTAACTTCAAGTCGCCCACATGTCATTTGCATCGCACCTGGCACTAGACGAACACCTGTTGTACCGTTAAGTTCGATATACAATTGCCGCTTGCAACGATTCATCTTTTCGGCGTAATACGCTTGCACAGCGTCTGCACCGCTTGCTACTGACAAATCTTTCACATGCTTTACCACTTTGAAGACACCATGTTCTTCAATCACTTCTACGTTGGGATTGTCGAGGTAATTCTTTAGTTTCATTGTATTTCCGCTCCTTTTATGGCTTCGGAACTGTGCAAGTTATTTCTGAACAGTTCCTTATATCGCCACTTCTCTATATGCGGTACATACTATCAAAATTGTTGGGGAAAAACAAGGTCGTTTCGTAATTTGAGGTTTGGGAACACGCCATAAACAAATGCGTTGACACACTTCTATTTAGGGCATACAATCACCACAGCGGCACGGCGATACAGTTGCATTTCGCCGCTTGAAGCCGTGTATGGCAAACCTATAGATTTCAGCAAAAAGGGGTGACACAAATGGCACTAGCTGTTGAAATGAAGGGCATTAAAAAATCTTTTGGGGCAAACTACGTTCTTAAAGGGGTTGATTTTGCCGTTGAAAAAGGAAGCATCCATGCCCTACTAGGAGAAAACGGGGCGGGAAAATCTACGATGATGAATATTTTGGGCAATGTGCTTCACAAGGACGAAGGGCAAATTTTTATTGGCGGTGAAGAAGTTGAACCCGCAAAGAACCCCCGATTAATTGAGGAAAAAGTGGCGTTTATTCATCAGGAACTATCGCTTGTGAATGACTTAAACATCTTTGAGAATCTTTATCTGGGGAAAGAGTTAAAGAAATGGGGTCTTTTAGACAAAAAAACGATGTCGGGACGGGCAAGTGAAGTGCTGGAGCGTATGGGTGTAAATATTAACCCATACACAATGGTGTCGGAGCTAAATCCGTCATACAAGCAAATTACAGAAATTGCGCGTGCTATGCTAAAAGACGCACAAGTAATAATCATGGACGAGCCAACAACATCACTAACAGACGTAGAAATCGAGTTGATTTTCGGAGTAATGAAAGCGTTAAAAAATCAAGGAATAAGCTTGATTTTCATATCGCATAAGTTGAATGAAGTTTTGCAAGTTTGCGATAGTTACACAATTTTGCGCGACGGCGAACTAATTGTAACAGGCAAAGTGGAAGAAGGGCTTGAAGAAAAAGATTTAAGTACGCATATGGTTGGCGAGGAAGTAAACACAGAGGGCATATACAAACCGCGAGAACTAGGCGATGTTGTACTAGAAATCAAAGATTTAAGCAGAGAACGAGAATACAAATCAATAAACCTAAGTTTGCGAAAAGGCGAAATTCTGGGCGTAACTGGTCTTATGGGCGACGGACGAACGGAACTATTTGCATCGGTGTACGGCGTGAACTCGCCGTATGAAGGCAAGGTTATTATAGAGGGCAAAGAAGTAAAAATGGGCAGTTCCAACACCGCAATGAAAAACAAAATCGCCTACGTTCCCAAAAACAGAAAGGAAAATGCAATAGTCAAGGATTTAAACATAAAAGAAAACTTGGTATTGCCAATCATGAATAAAATTTCGCAGTTGGGAATTTTGCGGAACTCTGTGTTGGAGGATTTAACATCAGAGTACGTTAAAAAACTGGACATTAAGCTGGGCAGTACCGAGAATCTAATCACTTCGCTTTCGGGCGGCAATCAACAGAAGGTTGTAATTTCCAAGGCGTTGTGTACAAATCCTAGCGTTGTGATTCTGGATAACCCTACGCAAGGTGTTGATGTTGGCGCGAAAATGGAAATTTACAGGCAAATTGTCGCGTTAGCAGAACAGGGTTACAGTTTTGTAATTTTATCCAGCGAAGTCCCAGAAATTCAAAGAACATGCGACCGTGTGTATGTAATGTTTCAAGGCGAAATCCGCCAAGAGTTTTCAAGAGACGAAATGACCGAAGAAAATATTATGCTGATTGCAACGGGAGGTAAGCTATGAGTGAGGAAATGGTAACAAGATTCAAAAGCTTCAACTATAAGCAGTTTCTGATTGACAATAGTGCCTTTGTTACGCTTATCCTTTTGATTATTGTTGCCACAGTAATTATGGGGGGTACATTCTTTAATGCTGGCAACTTTGTCAATATTTTGTTCAACAATGCGATTATCGGCATTATCGCGCTGGGAATGACGCTGATTATTATTTCTGGCGGAATTGACTTGTCTGTTGGCTCTGCCGCCGCGTTTATTGGGCTGATTACAATTACCGTGATTAACCACACGGGAAGTATTATTCTTGGTGTTTTGTCGGCGTTTGCATCGGGCATTTTGATGGGCGCGTTTAATGGTGTGCTTGCCGCAAAATTCCGCATTCCTGCGTTTATTGTTACGCTGGGTTCTATGCAGATTTTCCGTTCGCTGTCGCTTCATTTTTGGAATGGCGGTGGCGTACTTCTAGGGCGCATTGGCGGAACTCCCGTTGAACATGATGTGCTTGGTTATCGAACATTCGCAACCACGCGGATTTTTGAAGGAATTTTGCCAAACGGTCTTCCGCTTCCTGTGCTTTACTGGATTGCGCTTACCATTCTAATTGCAATTTTCTGTAAGAAAACGGCGTTAGGACGGCATATCTACGCCATTGGTAGCAACGAACGCGCCGCGAATCTTTCCGCCGTTAAGGTGACACGCGTTAAAATCTTAGTGTACATGATTGCTGGTGCTTTGGTTGCCTTCGCCGCAATGGTTGAATCCAGCCGTTTAGGCTCTATGAACTCCGCAACCTCTGGCACGCTTTACGAACTGCAAGCAATAGCCGCAGTAGTAATAGGCGGCACGGCAATGAATGGCGGTCGCGGTCGCCCAATAGGCACTTTCTTCGGCACTCTGACCCTAGGTGTTATTAACAATCTTATGAACATGATGGGTATTCCAAGTTTCCTAGTTGGCGCGATTCAAGGTTCAATCGTTATTATCGCCGTACTATTCCAAATGACAATGACAAGCAAAGAACGTCAATTCTAGGCGGGCGGCATAGCCGCTTTTCGCCGATTACGTGTATTGGTGGACGGCATGTACGTCTCGAAGCCATTTACTTCATGCGCAGTAAAAAGCGGCTGTTGCTAATCGTGGAAACGATTGGCTACAGCCGCTTTTTAATATGCTAGGAAACTGCTATAAAATGGGAATAGGTGTCACTTGTAAGTATGTACACAAAAAAGCCCTCGGATATTCAACAGCAAGAGAACAGCAAGAGAAAAACAAGATTAT
>WQVV01000157.1 GCA_009785665.1 Defluviitaleaceae bacterium | reverse complement strand
CGCCATACGGTATGACCAACTGCGTTTTGATAACAAGGTACCTAAAAAGCTAAAAAAAATCACACCACCAAGCACAATCAATGACGAGATGAGAAATGCCAGAAAATTATTTGTGAAAAAATACGAGAAATCTAAATTTGAGAAAATAATCCCTACAATAACTGGTATCATTAACAAGCCAAAGTTTGTCAGCAGATGCAATAATAATTGCCCAAATCCACCTTCTTTTTGTTGCATTGAAAACTGTTCATGGCTTCGAGACGTATGCATTAGCTTGCTATGCATGTCATCGGCGGAATGCGGCTGTGCCGCTGCCGCTGCAATAAAAAAATCACAGCTATAACCAGCAATACCTTGCAAACTTGATATTGATAAGCTTAGATAACCAGCAAGCCCTATTGCACTTATCATTTTTGGCGTTTTAGCTCGCACAAACCCATGTTTTTCAAAAGCCGTCCAAGAACCTACATTATCGTCACGCACAGATGCAGTTAGATAATCGCAACCTTGCGTCCATAAGTGATTTACGCCTTCTTCACAAAGTTTACTGGCTATGCCTTTGCCCGCATGAGCCGCGTCTACATATAAATAATCACAATAGCCAACTTTTTTCCGTTCATAATTTTTTATGGAATACGAAAAACAACCTACAACCTCGCCATTTAGTTCTGCAACAAGTGCATCTTTTGGTTTGGGCATAAAGGGGGCTTCCAGTGAATGTAAAAAAGCACTTGAACCATTTTTTTGTAATAGTTTAGCTTCGCCCGTCTGCATTTCGCGGATAATAAATTCCATAATCCCACGCTCCTAAATTTCAAACGAAATCGCTATATTTGAATTGCCGCCTCTGCCTCTCTTAAAATGGCATTGGGGTCATTTGTTTGAATGTCAAGACCTTCGGCGCGGATTGCCTCGAAGTTTTGGATTCCGAAAAATTTACATAAGCCGCGACAGTAGTCTGTGCCGAAGTCTGCATTTTCGATATAGCCGCCAGCGGTGGTGATGTACACCATTTTTTCGGCGCGGCATAGTCCTAGCGTTCCCTCGGCTGTATTTTTAAATGTAATGGTGCGCACGGCTACGTTTTCAATATATGATTTCAAAGCCGTAGGAAATGACAAGTCCCAATATGGCGCGCCAATAACAATCAAATCTGCCTGTGCGAACTGACTCGCATGATAAAACATTTCGCTATTAACCTCGCCAGCGATTACCATATCTATGAACTGGTCGCGAAGTTTCAGCGCGTCTGCGTCCATATACATGGGAACTTCCTTGGTGAGGTCAACTTCTTCAACGCGATACTCTGGGTGTCTAAGCGCGAATTTAATCAGATACGAACGCGAAAGCCTATAAGTTCGCGAAACCTTCGCGCCGCGCATACACGCGTTTACAAATAACAGCCGCTTCATCAGCTTGAACCCTTTACATACGGAATCCCAACGGCCTTAGGCGCGACGGATTTTCCAACGAACAGCACTAGCACAATCAGTGTAACAATATACGGCATCATGGTAATCACCTGTAATGGCACTGGCAAGTCGTACTGACGAAGCACGATAGTCAACGCTTGGAAAAGCCCAAACACAAGGCAAGCCCCAAGCGTACCGTGGGGAGTCCACTTGCCAAAAATAACCGCCGCCAACGCAATAAACCCACTACCCGCAATAATATTTGGTGCGAAAATAGAAACAATCGAAAGCGTAAATGCCGCGCCACCAAACCCAGCAAACACGCCCGAAGCAAGAACGCACATAAACCGCGTAAGATTAACATTAACGCCCAGTGTGTCGGCGGCGGCGGGGTGTTCGCCAATGGCAATCACGCGCAGACCCCATTTGGTTCGATACAAAAACACAAACAAACCTGCCACCAACAGAAACGCGATAATCACAGTAAAATTAACAGAAAACACAGAATCTTCACCAATAGAAAACCGCGGCATTTGCGCATAAGAAGGCACGGGGTTAGACCGAACCGCTCCAAACATCAAGCGACTAAAAAACACGGCCATTCCAGGCCCAACGAAATTAAGCGCAATTCCCGAGATAGTTTGGTCGGCTTTAAAAATAACAGTAGCAATAGCGTGAAGCGAAGCCAGTCCAGCACCAGCCAGCCCAGCCGCCCCAAATCCCAACCAGACATTCCCCGTAGAAAACGCAACCGCCGCCCCAGCAAACGCTCCAACGGTCATAATCCCTTCAAGCGCAAGATTAACAACCCCAGATTTCTCCGAGATAACCCCGCCCATACCAGCCAAAATAAGCGGAGCGGCATACATCAAGGTAATACTAATCGTAAGTAATATTTGAGCCATACGCAACATCCTTTAAGGTTAAAAGATTTTAAGGTCAAAAGATTTTAAGACCTTGGGGACGCTGTCCCCAATACCCCTGCAAGCCTTTAAAAAAGGCTTGACCCAAATTTTGATTTTTTGAGTTTGCACTTGAGTGCGAATTTTATGGAGCTTTTTTCATGTTGTGAAGAAATAGGGTTTGCAATGCACATTGTTAGTGGTGGAAATACGTTGTTAAATGATTGTTAGCGGAAATAAATATAATTATTTGTTCGTTCAATTTTTCCGTGTAAATCGTCGGATAACAGGAAAACAACGTACTCGTGTTCCTTTAACTCTTTCAGTGGGTTTTGCGGAGTACTACCATAAACAAACACGCAAATTCCATTACTAAGTCTAACGTAAAAATCAACATCATTATATGGCGGAACGGTGTCGTCGAATATTCCATTAAAGCAACCCTTGTTTACCGAAAGTGCTGAAACATCAACGCTTATAATTCTCCCGATTTCCTTTATCAGCAACTGGGAATCGCCTGTTACGGAAGATAAATAGCCGTAAAATGCTTTAACAACTCTCTTGTGATTGTCGTTCTTAATTAGCACATCACGAAAGAGTATGAACTCGTCAACTGTCATTTTGCCGTTACCTGCTCTTTCTTTCCCAGCAATTAACTTTCATGGGTTATGTGGAATATGTTTTTATTTACATCAAAATAAACCACCAACAGTTCATCTGTGTAGTCCCTGTCAAAACATAAATCCATAATAAACGCTTGTTCATTTATGTCTTTATCTATATAGCTTCCAAATCTTACTATTTTCAAGCATTTTAACATTACATTGTAGGAAACATCTTTCAAACAAACCGTTCCAAACATTTTATGAATTGTTTCTTCACCATTAGGAAACACTGACGGATTTTTTTGTTCATCAAAAAAATAAATGACCAAGCTATGATGTTGATTTTCCTTGTTGGTAATAGCTGAATCCACAAGACGCAGTGCTTGTTCTTTTAGATTATCAATATCATCAAGGAATGATGCAACAAGATTCATTGCGTCTATGTTACACGTCAAGTCACTGGTTACATCTATGCTAAATGGAGTACCTGCTTCGTTGGCGTGGTAATATATCTCCTTACCAGATTCATAGGAAATGTTTGAAAACTTTTTACTATTCAATATAATCACAATATCGCCACCCTTTGAGGTCGGTTTTTGTTTGTTTGATTATTTTTAACATTACGTTTTCTATTGGTTCTTTGCAACCGTTTTGATAGTAGCTCTTTATTAGTGGGTATGCTATGTTAAATTCGTTGCTTACGCCGCAACCTTGGTAGTATTTTTTTGCGCGCTCGTCCTCGAAATCTCGTATGCAGCAATCAAGACCTACTACTAGAATTTGTTCATATTTTGCCGCCCATGAGCCGTAGTTTTTGTCGTTGTAATTTGACACATTCATGAATTTGATTATTTCGTCATTGCGCGCCCAGTTTTCTTGTAGCAATAGGTGCAGTCCTTCATGAACAAATCCCATATCGCCCCCAACGAATAAATCACCCATGCATACATTATCACTAAATTTCAGCCCTGACCCTGCTGATGCTTCGGCTGGGAAAATGTAAATTTCTTTTGGGAACTCTGTATGCGTCGCAAAAGACATCTTTTTTGCGGCTTCTGCAAAATCGAAGGCATTTACACAATCGTGAAATAATTTCGCTCTTTCATCATTAGTATTGTGCCAGTAGTCCTTATAAAATTCGTCCCAACTTTTTTGAAACGCTGGTTGCATTTGTTTGTTTCCCATATGAATATTTTCCGCGCTAATCGGATTTTTCCATGTTTCATTGTCCATTATATAGTTCATGCTTGGTACATATATGTTCAAATTCCCATATGAGTAATATCTGTCGCCTTCTTTAACGTCCTCGCGGATTTTTTTATCTATTGAGTTTATTACTCCTTCGTGTTGGCGCAATTTATATTGCGTTCCGTGATAACCCAGCAATCCGTAAATGTTTAGCGTGTGCAGAAATAGGTTTATTACTTCATTGCAGTTTATAATTATCTCAAAGCCGTTTATGGCTATTTGCTTTTGTGTCATTCTTTTCTATTCCTTTCGTTCCCATCTATATGGTAATAATTCTTTTAGAGTAACTACTTCGTTTTCTGATACCATTACTTCTGCATCAAGGTTTGTGTCGTTTATCTGGCAAATAAATTCTCGGCATCTTCCGCATGGTGGGTAAATACCTGTTTTGCCTATTGCAACAATTTTCAAAATTTTGCTTTCTCCAGCGGTTATCATTGCGGCAATGGCGGCGTGTTCGGCGCAGAAACCCATTCCGCTACAGGTGTCAATACAAACCCCTGTGTAAACATTTCCGCTTTCGGAAAGTATTCCCGCCGCTACACTGCCCGCCCATGCATTACTTGCAATTTGGCGTGGAGCGTAAACTTTTTCGGCATGGGTAATCAGTTCGGCAAAAGTCATCATTATTTATCCCCTCGAAATTTATTTATGGTTAAATCACTCCATACCTGTGCTTCCACATAACATGATTGTTTGTCCTTGGATTGCTAAATAATTTTGTATACACCATTGTGTATCATTACGGCGTTTTTGTCCGTTAAATCAATGTGTGCAACTGTTTCGTTCTCGAAAATCCCGATAGCCGTTCCGATGTCCACATGTACGCTTAATGTTGCTTTCAAATATCCCAAGCTATTGGGGAAATTTCCAGCGGCAACATAACTTCCAGCACTAACACCTACATAAACGCCGCCATTGTTCACAAACTTGTTGAGGGGAATGTTAAAACCTGTTTTGTTGATTCTTTCCATTAAGTATGTGGGGCTTCCGCCCGTAAAGTAAACGGCATCAAAGGTTGATAATTCCTCAAATGATAGGGCGCGGTGCAAATCGAAGACTTGAATGTTTTCGGCTGGTATGTTCGATTTTAGCAAATCGTCCATACACTTGGGTAAAACCTTGATGGCTTCCGCAAAAATCGCGGCAGTTGGAATAAACAAAACTCTTATGTCTTCTGGCTGTTTCCCAATCAACTCAAGGAAGGCATTACGTATCGCGCTTGTTTCAAACCCCGCAGATGTAAGAAGAATTTTTGCCGCTTTTAATTTATCCATTTAATTCAAACCGCTCCTTTGTCATTTATTGCACTCCTTTTCGCAACTCAATCTTATCCGCGATTATGATGCAAATTGCGCGCAGGGCTACGAAAAATACAATTAGACCAATCATAATATCTATTGTTTCGGTTGGAATTTGGTAGCGGCTTTGAATATAACCACTGCCGTAGTTCATGCCGCCAAAAAGCAACGCGGAGAAGATATTGGGAATTACAGCGGCGTTGGAAAGAAGGGCAACGGGGATTCCATTAAAGCCGAAGTTTTGGAAGCCGCCAAGCATAGTAATTGTGTTTGGCGAAACGCCCGTGATATGAACAGCGGCAGCAAGGCCAGCAATCGCGCCCGAAATGAACATTGAAAGAATCATGTATCGTTTGATGTTAATGCCCGCAAATTCGGCGGCATCTTTGTTAGAACCAACGGCCTTTAGGGTGTAACCCAGAGAAGTTTTATCCAAAATAAATTTGGCTAGTAGAACGGTGGCGATTGCAATGAAAATGCCAAAATTAAGGTCGGTGCGTAGAACTAACTCGGAAAGGATTTCGGATTCGCGAAGTTGTGCGATACCTTCGGAGGTGCGTTTCATTTCGTGGAACAAAATAATGGACGCAGAGTTTTGAATTGAATGCGCAGAATTAGAACCAGTGCGGCGGAAAGCTTCCACGCCAAGATACAGATTTAAAAGATTAATCGCAACCCAGTTAAGCATAATCGAACTTAGCACCTCATGAATGTTGAACCGCGCCTTGAGAAAACCAACAATCGCGCCAAACACGCCAGCAACCAGCATTGCGCCAAGCATGACAACAATGGGGTGAATAACAGGCGGAAGGCTAACAAAATACCCAAGAAAAACCGCCGCAATAGTACCAACGATAAACTGCCCCTCTACGCCGATATTAAAAAGCCCAGTTTTATAAGCAAAAGTAACACTCAAGCCCGTAAGAATCAACGCGGTAGACGCAACAATAGTGTGAACGATAAACCTCGGCTGACCAACCGCGCCATAAAACAACCCAATATAAGCTTGAATAGGATTATGCCCAGCGGCAATCAAAATAACGCCACCAACCAGCGCGGCGGCAAGAATTGCCAAAATACTACCAGTAATAGGCTTGCGCAAAATGTTTGCAATAATTTTCAATGCGCTTGCCTTGGTTGGTTTTTTGTCATTTGTTTCAGTGGTGGTCATTTATCCTAGTCCCTCCAGCCATTAGGAAGCCTAAATTTTTCTCGTCTATGTTTTCGTTTTTCAATTCTTTTACGATTTTGCCTTCGTAGATAACGCCTATTTTGTCGGAAAGCCCTAGAATTTCGTCTAGGTCTAGGGAGATTAGCAGAATTGCCTTGCCCTTGTCGCGTTCGGCTACTAGCGACTTGTGGATAAACTCGATTGCGCCTATGTCAACGCCGCGTGTTGGTTGAACTGCAATTAGCAAATCGGGATTGTTAAAAACTTCGCGGGCTATAATAAATTTCTGCTGATTACCGCCCGAAAGAGCCTTGATTTGGCGTTTTTCGCAACCCCTTGGACGCACATCGAAGGCCTCAATTAATTTTGTGGCGTATTTGTTAATTTCGTCGAATTGCAGAACGCCCCATTTTGTAAAATCCTTCTGCTTGCCCAGAATCGCGTTGTTTTCTACGGAGAAATCTGGGACTAAACCGCGTCTATGTCTGTCTTCGTGGATTGTGTTAATTTTATTTTTGATTACTGTTGCTGGTGAAGTATTTTCTATGGAATTGCCATTGATTTTTATGCTACCAGATTTTACTTTACGTAGAGAAGTAATTGCTTCAATCAGTTCCTTTTGACCGTTGCCATCTACGCCAGCTATGCCGTATATTTCGCCTTTGCGTACTGTTAAGCTCAAGTTATCTAGTCTTTTTATGCCTTTTTCGTCTTCTAGCATT
>WQVV01000156.1 GCA_009785665.1 Defluviitaleaceae bacterium | reverse complement strand
TACTTAAACATTTTCAAGTGCCATTTTAGCCCCAGTTTGGGGTGAAATTCATCAAAATCCAAGTAACCTTTACCGCTGAAAGCGGCGTAAATTCAGGCTTATACGTTTAAGTGAGTGCGAATGCCCCAAACCCCCTCTCCAAAAAATTTTAACATTTGCGGCTTTAGTTGAGTGGGGATTTGAGAAGCTTTGTTGTCGTAAAAAGTGGGGAATAGGCTTGAATTTTTTATGGCTGTATTGTGTTTGGTGTTACATACTTATTTGGGGTTCTTGTTAATTACTACAAAAAAGTGGTTAGTTACTACAATTTATGTTTTTGGTGTGTATTTTTGTGTTATGCTTGCGCGCAAGAGGCTGTTTGGAATCTTATTTGCGTTGTCTTCATTTTCTTGGCGGATGTGGCGTAGAAAGCGACGTGAAGGCGGAGTTAGGGAGATTCTGAACAGCCCCTAAGGGCGAAACAACTATATATGCGTCAAATGTTTTGTATTTATACGGAATGTTTTCGCACTTCCGTATATAAAAAATAAAATGCTATATTCTGCTGCGCGTATAGATTTTTTTTTCGCCTACTCCTATAATTAGGATTAAGGCGTTTTTTTACGCAAAAATGAGGAGGGTTTTTATGGAACGCAGTGTTAAAAGTTTTACAGCGTCGTTGTTTAGACGCAATGTTAAAAGTGTTACGGCATTTTTGTTGATTGCTGTGATGGTCTTTGGTGGCGTGGCTGTTAATGTTTATCATGCCTATGCGTCTGTGCCAGCAGTGCCGTCTACTGTTAGTGTTCGCATTGATGGTGTTGCTGTGTCTATTGGCGCGTACAATATTGGCGGCAATAATTTTTTTAGATTGCGCGACTTGGCATATGCAATGACGGGAACAGGGGCGCGGTTTGACGTGGTATGGGTTGCCGCCGCTAACTTGATAGAATTGCAAGTGGGCGCGCCGTATACTGTTGTTGGCGGCGAAATGTCTTTATTGCCTGCAAATATGCGGCATAATATGACGGCTACGCCAACAGGTTCTGTGATGCAGATGTCTATTGGTAAGGACGTGTATTCCATATCGCCGCGAGGATATTTGATAGGAAACAACAACTTTTTCATGTTGCGCGAACTTGGCGATTTACTAGGCTTCGGCGTGGACTGGGACGACGCGACGCGAACTATTTTCATTACAACCACAGGGCAAGAACAGCCCGCTCCGCCTACCCAAACCAGTGGGACTGGTGGAACACCACCAGCAACACCAGTCCCTCCCGTGCAAACGCCTACTCCAACACCATCACCAACACCCACGCCAGCACCGCAGTCACAAATAACATTACCAAACAGACCACTAACCGAAGCAGAACGCAATGCATGGATAGCAGAGTATTACGAAATGGGCGGGCCTACAGCCATGGAACGCGAAATGATTCGCTTAATCAATGCAACCCGCGCAGAACATGGCGTACACCCGCTTACGCTGGATTACACGTTGATGAAAGCAGCCCGCTTGCATACACAATTTTCTCGAAGTTTCGACTGGGGAGCAATGGGTTCAACTTCTCCGCATAATAACAATCCATATGGAGGTTCTTTTGCGTTGGCAGTCACGCTTGGTTTTAGAGGCGGTGGCGGTGCAAATGCAAGTGGTGGCACAAACTTAGAAGGTATGATTGCAGGGTGGATGAACTCACCAGGTCACAGAGGTAATCTGCTTAGTCCCGATTCATTTTATGCAGGATTTGGAATGTCGGCAGTGATGGGATATTTCATTGCGTCATCAGACCAACCTGTACCAACATATCAACGCCCAACACAACAACAAGCAACCCCAACGCCTACACCCACACCTTCTCCAACGCATACTCCTTCTCCAACACCTTCCCCCACTCCAACGCCACCCCCTACATCTGTTCATGTGCGTTCGCAAATAGAAATGCCAAACAGACGCATGAACGCACAAGAAAGAACAGTATGGATAACCGAATACAACACCCTAGGCGGAATAACAGAATTTGAGCGCGAAGTAGTACGCGCAACAAACGCGGCGCGAGCCGCACACGGAAGAAATCCCGTACAAATATGCCCAACCCTAATGATGGCGGCACGATTCTACACGCAAATAAAAGCCACCGAGGGGCGCATTGGGCATAACTTAGGCCCATACGGCGGTTCGTTTGAAACGGCTAGAATTGCCTTTGACGCAAGGGGCATTCAAGGGGGCAATAGTATATCTGGCGGTTACACCGCAACTGCGCAAAGTTTTGTAGATAGATGGATGGATTCCGCTGGTCATAGAAATAACATACTGTCGGCAAGTGCAACACACATTGGCGTTGGCTTCCACCCCAATCTGCAAGGGCAGGGCGTGTTTGGGTATCAGCTATTTGCATCTCAAGCGTCATCACCAACGCCAACACCTTCTCCGACACCTTCACCATCTCCAACGCCTTCCCCTACTCCATCACCTTCACCATCTCCAACGCCCTCCCCTACTCCGTCACCTTCACCATCTCTAACGCCAACCCCTACTCCATCACCTTCGCCATCACCAACGCCTTCCCCTACTCCGACACCTTCACCCTCTCCAACGCCTTCCCCTACTCCGACACCTTCACCATCTCCAACGCCAACCCCTACTCCGTCGCCTTCACCATCTCCAACGCCAACCCCTACTCCATCGCCTTCACCCTCTCCAACGCCAACCCCTACTCCATCGCCTTCGCCTACTCCATCACCTTCACCAACACCCACACCTCCCCCAGCAACCGCGCAGGATATAGTCATCACAGTAGCACCTTCGCACCCATCGGGTTCATATATTCGAGCGGGAGAACAAGTTACTGTGGTTATAAGTGTAACCAACAACGCTGGACAAAGCGCGCTAATTCGTGTGGGGTATCGAGGAAGCACTTCATGGTCGCAAGGTGCAAATCAAATACCAGCAGGGGAAACACGGGAATTTACACGTACTGTAAACTTTGGGGGAGGTTTACGAGACGGTAATGTACTCAATTTAGAATTTTACGGAATGTTGAGTCACCATCAAATATCAGGCCCAACGCTTACCTATACCGTAAGCACGGCGGTAAATTTAAGTATGAATGTTAGTTTAGCGGAAGGGCAGGATATTCAGCGCGGCACATTGGTTTCTTTTGACTTCACGGTTACAAACACAGGCATGAACCCCGCCACAAACATTCAAATTCGTCAAGAGCTTGAAACGGTGGGCGTACTCCAGCCGATTCTACCAATGGGAACAATTCAAGTTCCAAATCTAGCCGTGGGCGAAAGCCATAGCGGAACATTACATCTATCCGTTCCAAACAACGCCCTACCCGACCAGAATCACCGCAACAACGTGACCTTAACCGCCGCGAATTTCCAAACAACAACGCAAAATATAATATTCTTCGTACAAGGCAACCCAGAATAACGCCGTTTCGCCCCCAAGATTCTAACTTTCATTTTGTGATTGCTTCTAAGAAGGCAGTGTGGCATAATAGCTACAAAGCACCCAAATAGGAGGAGGAATACAAAATGCGGTTAATCACGCGAGCAGATTTTGACGGATTGGCGTGCGGAACAATTCTGATGGAACTTGGCATAATAGACAACTGGAAATTTGTACACCCCAAAGACCTACAAGACGGCAAAATTGAAGTAACTGAAGACGACATTTTAACCAACGTACCTTTTGCGCCAGGTTGCGGGCTATGGTTTGACCATCACGCAAGCAATTTCGAGTATGTAGACCCAAACATAGAAGTAGAGGGCGCAAGGTATCTTGCTCCAAGTTGTGCCAGAATAGTATACGATTATTACGGCGGCGAGCATCGTCTTCCTGAGATGGCAGAAATGATACAAGCCGTGGACAAAGTTGACTCTGCACGCCTAACAGTGGAAGAAATAACAAACCCAAAAGGCTGGGTACTGCTGGGCTTTATAATGGATCCTCGCACGGGTCTGGGTCGCCACAAAGATTTCGCAACGGGCAACTGGGACTTGATGGAAGAGCTAATGGAAAGCTGTCGCGACTACGGCATAGATGAATTAATGATGATGCCAAACGTAGCCGAACGCGTAGAATACTACCATCAGCAATCCGCAGACTTCCGCGCAATGATACTAAAACATTCCCGCGTAGAAGACGACGTTGTTATAACCGACCTTCGCGGAATACCAACAATCCACACGGGCAACCGATTCCTACTATACAGCCTATTCCCAGAGCAAAACATTTCCATCTGGATAGTAGAGGGCTTTGGTGGCGAAAACTGCGTAATAGCAGTAGGTCACAGCATAGTAACCCGAACCTCCACAGTAGACGTAGGCAAAATAATGGCCAACTATGGCGGTGGCGGTCACATGCAGGTAGGCACATGCCAGGTCCCCCACGAAGACGCAGACCAAATAATTGAACACTTGATAAAGTTTTTCAACTCGCACGAGAGCAAGCCATCAGGCGATTGATTTAGCGATTAGAGATTAAAAGAAAGACCTTGGGGGAAAACCTTTTATAGTCATATTTCCTAATGCGAAGCAAAAGAAATATGAAAAGAAAAGGTTTTCCCCCAAACTCATTTTCCAAAAAATTTTATTTTTGTGGCTTTAGGTGAGTGAACACCTGAAGCCATTTTTTTATAGGCTAGGAAACTGTTCACGGCTTCGAGACGTATGCGGAGATTACCAATGCATGTTATCGGCGAAATGCGGCTGTGCCGCTTTTTTATCCACAAAGTTCACATAGGTTTTCCACATGCTTGCGCGTGCGGCGGATTGGGGCTTTGTGTGAATATGGTTATAGTTAATGGGTGAAACCTGTGGATAACTTTTATATTTGCCACATATTCAAATTAGGGCGTGTTGCCGAAAAAGAAAAACTCCCGTAATCATGATGATTACAGGAGTTTTTACATATGGGCCCTCAGGGACTTGAACCCGGGACCTACCGGTTATGAGCCGGCCGCTCTAACCGACTGAGCTAAGGGCCCTTGGACTTCGGAAAGCTGTATGAAGTCGCGCAACCGATATTTTAGCAAATTGGAATAAATAAGTCAACCATGTTTTTAGGAATTAGCGACGCATTGGGCTTACGTGAATTTGAGTTTCGTTCATGCCTGTTTTGCGTTTGATGATTTCTACTATTTGGGCTAGTTCGGATTCGGTTAGGGCTTCTTTGCTTACAATTACGTCTACGGAAGCGTCGGAGATTCTTACATAAGCTTCGGCAAAACCTTTGGATTCGATTAGGGCTTCGGCGGCGGTTTCGCGTTCTATGCGGCGTTGGATTTCTAGCATTTGGCCTGCGGCTTCGGCGCGTTGTTCGTCGGATACGTTGGCGTTGTTGATTAGGTCGTTTAGGACTGCGCGTTCTCCACTACGGGATTGCTCGCGGTTTAGACGGTTTTGCACGAAGAATGATGATTCGTTTCTGGAGTGTACAAAAATTGCTTCGCCCGCTTCGGTTAGGAAGTCTTCGTTTGTGGGCATTGCAGAGATGTCGCCAATGTCTAGCCCATCTAAACGCTGGAAGTCGTCGCCCATTACTGCTATTGTTGGGTCGTGGGTGACAGTCCATGGCGCACCTATTAGACCGTCATAGTCTTCGGGGAATAGACTTACTAGCGCGCCTGTGTCGGGGATTAATGCCGCTATTTCGCCTTGGTCGGTTAGCAGATAACCTATTGTCATCTCCGACGACGAACGCGAACGTGAATCTGCCCAACTTAAATATCCTGCCACTGCTACCATTATTACTAATGCCGTTATGATTACTTGATTCCTTTTGAGTACAAACATTTTCTTACCCCTTTCTTATTTTAAATGAGGGCTACGCCCCCAAGCCCCCTCGCTACATTGGGCAAAGCCCAATTCCGCTCCGCTCCCGCGAGCCGCGTAAACGCGGCAGGTGGTCATTGATTTTCCATTGTTAATACCTGTATCATGTGCGCTTCCAGCCCCAGTACGGCGCGGGCAGCGCGAGTTAGTGCGTCCCTCACAAACGGGCTATCCCCTCCTTCGGCGATTATTACAATGCCCTCTATGCGAGGTTCTATCTCTCGTACTATTAATGGGCGGTCTGTGCCTTGGCGGTCTGTTATCATTACCGTTTTTTCTTGCAGTTGGTACTGACGCGCTTCCCTTGTTCCCCCTTGCGAATCCTCTTCCATAGTGAACGAACGACTTTCGTTTACGTCCACCGCAAACACCGTTTCGCGCCCGCCCATTGGGCTTACCATTACACGAACGCGTCCCGCGCCTTCTACCATGGAAAAAAATTCTTCCAAGCGGTTTTCCAGTGCTTGCTCGTACATAAATGCATCCCACTCGATAGCGACCGCCTGCTGTTCAGGGGTAACATCCGCCCATTCAAATGTCTCGCGTAGTACCTCTGCTGGTTCTCGCGCCAGCCGTCCTGATAGCAGAAAAAATGCTCCCAGCACCACAAACGCCATCAACGCCATTACCAATTTCTTATTCTCTGTTGCAAGTTTACGCAATGTCTCCTTCATGTGTAGCTCACCTCTCTTTTGTGTTTTCATGTGACGTTTACATATATATGTGACTGGGGCAGGTTGTAGAAGTCCGAGATTAAAGTTTTTACAGCTAGGGCATCTGGGCATACAGGTTCTTCGGATTCGCCTATTCGTATTGGCGGAATGCTTGGCGACTGAATACGTATGAACGGAATCCGTTCCGCTTGCGGTTGATTTCGGCTAACACTAACCCGCACAGATGTAACTTGGCTAAAATCATACGAATAACCAAAATCCGCCGAATGCAAAGTAAATCCCGCGCCCGATAGCATTCGCGATAACTGCGACTCTAGTTGCTCCTCGAATGCGGCGCGTAATTGGTCGTCCCACCAACCGCCCGCCGCTTCCAAAGAAGCGAAGTCCTCACCCAACGGCATTCCCAGCGACCCAGCAAACCATTGCGTCACAGGAACATTAGACCCACGCATAATCCACGCAACAGGCTGAATCATCAGCAACAGCAACACAAAACCCAGCACCATTGATACAAATTTCCGATACTTCCCCGCTGGCGCGAAAATTCCGACCACCGTGGCAAATATCAGATAATACGTTATATTCCGCAAGTACTCAAAAAATTCCGGCATGTTTAAAATTTCCCCCTTCGATAAATGTTTTCGCACTTCCGTATATGTACAAGCCTATGCCTAGAGATTTTGTTGTATTACATTTTTTGTTGAAATTGTTGAAAAAAAGTGCTGTTGCTAATCGTTTTCACGATTTTGCAACAGCCTCCTTTAACAGTGAGAACCTGTGTGGTTACAACTATGACATTAGGGCGTGTTGCCACTACGCAAATGGCACGCTTTTTGGTCAATTTTCCGCCACTCTGCGTCGGGATTTCACTTGCGTCCTTCTAGGACGCGGCGCGAAACCC
>WQVV01000155.1 GCA_009785665.1 Defluviitaleaceae bacterium | reverse complement strand
CTGTTTTCATGGTTCGTATTTTATCATATCTCTAACAAAAAGCCGATAGCGAAACGTGAGCTATCGGCTTTTGCTTTTCTATGCGGGCGGTCTTTGCCCGCTTTTTTATTGCCTAGGAAACTGTTCACGGCTTCGAGACGTATGCATTAGCTTGCCAAGCAGGTTATCGGCGAAATGCGGCTTTGCCGCTAATTAATAGTCAAAACTGCGCCATCTCCTACCACGAGATATTCCCGTGCGCCTACGCTTTGCACTATTGTGCCTTCGGCGCGGAAAGTGCCTGCGTTTATTACTCTGGCGTAGTAGTAATAGGTTTGAACGCGGCGCGAACTTGTGTTGTGGTCGAAGAAAGTTACGCGCTGTCCTTCGGTTGTTGCCCATGCCCGCCATACGTAGTTGCTACCGCTATTGGTTGAGCGTATTACTGCGGAGTTTTGTACTAGCACTAGACCTGCTGGCAAGAAGTCGGTTATTACATACATTCCTGATAGGTCGCGGGCGGAGTAGTTTACTGTAATTTGCACGCGTACTAATTCGTCTTGAGCGAAGGTGGTTGCGGCGGTGTTTGTTCCTGCGCGGAAAAATTGGCGACGTACTGTGATGTCGTTTTCGATTGTTTCCATGTCTTCTAGTGGGACGCGGATTATTGATACCGCGCTTACTTCTCCAGTTGTGGAAACTATGCTGAACTCGTTCATGCTTTGCGCGGGGATTCTTAGGGTGAATTGCCCGCCGTGGCCCAGTTCGCGAGTAACTGTTTCGCCGAATAATCTGTAGGTGATACTTGCGGTTGTGCCTGTGTGGTTTTCTATTTCGTGGGTTATGAATTTTAGACGTTCGATATTTACTTGCATGTTATCGTGGCGTTGTCTATTGCGGGGTTGCGCCATTGATACGCGTGCGGCTGATGCGTAGTTGTGAAGCCCCATACTTTCGGGCATTCCTAGTTGTGCCGCTAATAGCGCGGTTATTGATGTTGTGTTTACTATTTCTAGGCGGTTCGCGCCTACGTCTACGCGGTAGTACGGTGCGATTCTTTGAATATGCGGGGCTATGCGTTCCGTGTATAGACCGTGGGCGGTTTGAGTTTCGCCTAGCGCGGCGAAGCCCAATGCGAGGTATGCGGTATTTCTTACGGAAAGGTTGTCTAGTGACACATAGCGTTGTAGTTCCATTAATACGGGTTCGTTTAGCATTGCCAAACCGTACAATGCCATCATGCGGTTATCGGTGGTGGAGGTGTCGGCGATATTTCGCAGATAATTGCGTAATGCGGGAATGTTTACGTCGTTTTGTATGAAGGGGATTAGCATTACTGTAACTTCCAATTCCGCTTCTGCGTGGGGAAGCACTGCAATTCCGCCGCATTCTTGTTGATACTCACGCACGTTGAAATTCCCCGCTTCGCCGAACAATCTTACATCTGGGAAATGCTGTCTTATTAGAATATTGGCTTCGCGTCTTGCTACAAGTGCCTCAAGTCTTGCACCGCTCCACCACGTATGACGCAAGCCGAACAGACTATCCAAAAACTGCCCGCGCCCTTGGTCGGTGAAGGTGATGTTTGTCAAGCCAGTATCGTTGGTTGCGAAAACTGTACTCGACGTAACATCATTGTAGAAAACAGCGGTATCAATTAAACGATGCGAGTTAAGAACTTGGAACTCATGCCGCACAGCATCACTGTAACCTGCTACTTCTGCACGAACCACTATTGTTCCAAAACCTTCTTCGGATTTTTCCCAAAGAGGGATATTCACGCGCTCGAATGCAACGCCTGTTGCTGTGCGTGTTTCGGTTCTTTCGCCTTGCGCGTTCTCGCCCCATACGGTGAATGTTACTTCTTCGCCACCTGTAAGGCTTGTGCCAAAGGCATTCACGCCAATGGTGGGAACATCTCCAACTAGGAATACATTGTTAAGCGTGTAATGAACAAACATTGGCAGAGTCACACGCACATTTGAAACGGAGTTACCCGCGTATAAATCATCACTAATTGCGGAAGCCGTCACACGCCACGAGGTAACATTATCTGGCAGTGGGAAGGTTATAGTTGCCCTACCCTGCGCGTTGGTGCGTGTGCTTGCGAAAACTGCGGTATCTTCAAACCTTGCACGAATGCGGGTGTCTTCGCCTGCCCCTGCGCCATACATAGCCCCTGCGCGTAGAACTTCAGATTCTGCTACAATTGCGGCTTGTGGTGCCATAGCCATATCAGCACTCGCAAAGGCCCTGCCGCCAGCACTATTCAAAGACATTGACCATTCAGCATCTTCCGCCACGTCATCTGTATCTCTGCCTTCGCTTACAAACGTGCTATGCGTTGCCAAACTAAATCGCAAAGTATCGTTGATGTTTGCGTACAACATAGCTAGGGTATCTACGGTGTAATCCATTAGCGAGAATAGAGCTTCGTCTACTAGGCTAATGTTTACATTTGCCGCCCGTGGTCTTCCAGTTAGGTCGGTGGTGGTTATTGTAAAGGTTGGGGTATCACCAGGGCGATATGATTCTTGGCATATTTCGATATTTATTATCAACTCGCGGCCTTCGGGGTTGTAGCGCAAACGCTGTGACATTGCCCCACCCGTGTTAAAGGTATGCCCGTTGAAGTGATATGCAAACACTTGTGCGTTAGGCACATGTTGCTCACCGAAAGTGATATTCAGTGGGTTTGTGCCAATGTGATAGCTTAAAATTCCATCAGCTACTACCACGAATAGGAAATTCCCCTGCGCTACTGGCTCTGCGCCGCGCATTATGGTTAGTTCTATTTGGTCGCCTAGGGCGTAACCTTCGTCGTTTCCGCCGTATAGGAACAAACGTGTATCATCTGCATTGCGGAAAAAGCTAGTCCAGTCGCGTCCGATAAATGCATTATGCCTTATGGTGCGTCCGTTGCCATCTCTGGTGGTTATGCGGGCTTCGTAGCTTCTTCTTTCGCGGTCTGGCACTTGGAAATTTCTTTCGGCAAAACCTTCTGCGTTTGTGGTCATGTCGAAACGCTCTAAAGTTGTTTCACGCAAAACGTGGCGGTATCTTGGAATCACTTCTCGCGTTACATGGTCGTAGAACTGCCCATCACGAACACGCTCCCAGTAAAGTTCCACAATTTCCACAGATACGCTGTGGCTTGCTCTTGGTGTGTCTAGGAAATCATTGTGATGCTCGGCAGTGCCGTCGTTTAGCCTGTCTAGGGTGATGTTGTGAATATCAATGGAAAGCGTAGCGTCCCGCCCCTCGCGAGAAGCCCGAGGACGCACACGAATATCATTAACAAACACTCGCACAGATTCATGCTGATGAACATGCCCTATTTCGGGTAAAGTGGCATCTGCCCAAAAGCTTAAAGTCCTCTGCCCCTGCACACTTGAATTTGCAGCCGCAGGACGCGCCGACCAACTAACATTTCCGTCACTATCTGTTCTGGCAGTCCCCCAGCGAGATACGTTTAACTCATGCCCAGATAGATTGTAATTTAGGCTTAAATCGGGTACGGGAGTTCCTTCAAAGAATTGCGTTCTCGCGGTAAAATTAACCTCGTCACCTGCGAAAATAGCGACTCTATCCGCCGACACAATTAGCTGATAAGGCGGCGTTACATAATCTTGAACACTAAAAACCATAGAACGCAACATAATATCGCCGTGGTAAATCGTAATTTCATAAGAACCTGTGTCTAAATGCGGCAATCGAATTTCCCCAGAAAACGCACCGTAAGCCACAGGAATATTTTGTGTAAGAAGAGTGTCTGTGTCTGGCATATGCCACCAAGAATGCTGAGACAAAACAACCGTCACATGGTTTATATTTTCATTTCTATGACGGTTCTGCACGAACCCCCATAGCGAAAGCGTATCATTACGCTGGAACAAAGTGCGGTCAAGTTGCAATGCCGTCCAGTACTGATTATTCGCGGTTTGATTGCCGCCCCATGGACTCCAACCCCAACTTCTGGTGGATATGGGCATATCCCATTCCACATCAAAGGAAGAATCCCAAAACCACGGGCGAAAAAATGACTGGAATCCCGTCATAAATACAACGCTTTCCACTCCGCCAGCCCGCACAATTAAATGTTCCGCCGCAGTCAACCCACGTTCCACAACAGCTATGCCGTACTCGGTGGTTGTGAAGGTTCTGTTGCGGATTGGGTCGAAAACTTCTGCATTAACTGGGCCACCTGTGTTCATGTCGTTGACCCATACTAAAGCGCGGTTTTCGTCTGCAATTACCTGCACCGCAATATCTGTAACTTGAATAATCACTTGATGGTTGTTGTCATCAACCGCCGCATTAACCAGATAAAACCCAGCTGGCAAGTTATTTGGCAAAGTGAATGTTTCATTCCAGTTCGCACCGTCCAACCGCTCATGAACTGTAGTTGTAGAAATCTGCGTCATTCCAGTTGTGTCCATAAGATACTCTTGAAACGCAAACATTGCCCAGTTGTGAATGCCAATAAACTGCCCAACCGCTTCAATGGCCCGTGCACGGTCGTCGATTTGGTAAACGCTAAACTCTATCACAGGGCGACGACTGGTACCCCAGTGACTAAGCCAAAAATCCACACTAGGCACGGCAAATGTAGGAAACTCAACATATCGCCCTGCAAAAGAAAAATGTATATTGCTATCTCTACGACTTGACCAAAACTGCTCCTCATTTTCAATGGCTGTTTCAAATGAAAACACATGATTGCTGGTCAAACCGACACCCTCATCAATAGTAACGGTATAAACTCGCCCATAATCCAGCGGCGAAGTTGGCATAAAAATAACCGTAGAGTCACGGTGAATAAACTCACCCTCAACAGCAGGCGAAATGCTAAAGTAATCAGAAATATCGCGACCCTCGCCATAAGAGAATGAAATCTCAATACCAGTGCGTACAGGCACATTCACCGACTGATTACGCGGAAGTGTCGAAATAATCCCAAACTGTCGCGCCGTCTGAAATGCCCATGTAATATCTTGACCTTCACGCGCCAGACGGAATACATACACACTATTAGCCGTAAGCGGAATAGCTGGCGTAATCAAAAATGTATGGTTATCCTCACGAAAAATAGTAGGCGGCAATTGCCCATCTATGGAAATCGCAGGGATTTCCCGCCCATAATCCGCCTCTGTTCGCAAAACAAACGAACTAAGTGTGTCCACGCCAGTAGTGCAAAACATTGTAGGCGCGAGAATATATCCCTCACGCGAAGTCTGCCCCGCTATGGCTTCGTTAATTGCCAATGGCGTAATTACTCGGCTTTGGCTTTCGCCAGATGCAGTCTCCACCGCATCAAATGTCCGTTCCGCCGCATGAACTTCCTGCGCTCCAATCAACGCATCACCACTCCTCCTACCAAGTGGAAAAATCACAACAGCGGAAATCAACAACACCACTGCCAACACAATTGCAACAATCTTTTTAAAATGTTTTCTCATGTCTATCAACCTCCATGACATATAAACCTCGTTCATTATAAAAACATTACAGCATCGTTGTAAATAAAAAAAAGCGGCAAAGCCACTTTTCATATTTTTGCCTTACAAACCACTAGAATAATAATCGACAAGGTGACACCAAACAAAACCGCAGGAATGATAATCGGCAAAAGATTTATTGAATTATTATGTGTAGTTTCGTAAATAGTTTCAATTTCTTCGTAAGGGATTTCGTAAGCGGCTTCGTTTGAAGTTTCTGGAATTTCGTAAAGGGGGGTAGTTGAATCTGTTTCGTTGTTAGTATCGTTATTTTCGACAGGTGATTCTTCGAGAGCGGGTGCTTCGTTGGTTTCTTCTGGTTCATAAATTTCTTCTTCTTTTTCTTCTGGCTCTTCAATTATTTCAACTTCTGGCAGAATTATTGGAAGCCGCTCTCGTGGTGGAAGCCTTTCTGCTATTGAAGCGGAGATTTCTACGTGCAAGTCGCTTAGTGGGCGGATTCTGGTTAATGGTATGTCTGTACCTGGGATTAGTGGGTGGTGTCCTTCTGGAGTACTCCACCAATGAAGACCTGCGTATTCAGCACTAAGAATTTCACCTGTTACATGATTTGTCACATACAAATGGGGCGGGTCAAAAAAGGGAGGGCCTTCAACATTTTCCCAAGAAAATCGACTGCCTACAATAAGCCTTTTGTCGGCAACCGCGCCGTTAAAAGTAATGTGCGCATATATTGCCGTAGGCTCAACAATCCCACCATAATATCCAACCAAGTTTCCATCGCTGTCAAAATAATACAACCACGGAAACCAGCCATATCTAGGCTCGCCAGTGCCGTCTGTTCGTGCGCTAATCTGATTACTAAAATACGACACCCGTCTAAAACTACCATCTACATATCTGAACAAAGATGAAACGCCGCCGCCATCTCCCGAACCTTGATAATTTCCCCAGTACCACACCATTATAACGGGTATACCATTGCGGTCAAAATCCCAAAGCATAAACTCTGTTGCATACACATCCCACATTGCCCATGGTGCGTCTTCAATTCTTTCACCGTATCGCGTATAAAAACCGCTTCGTCGCCCGTCGCCACGTATTCGCCTAAGATACACCTCTGGAACATACGTGGTTAAAATAGGAATCCTCTCAACGAAGTAGCCGCGTGGTGTTGAAAATCTTTCGCCGCCTTCATATCCAAGATGAAACATACGTATATCGCTTATAGTTGGGACATGCGTCCGTGTATCGTCACACCACTCCCAGTCTAGGTGAAATCGCCCATCTTCCATTTCCTCCCCGTGTTGACGCGGAACGCTGAAAAATCTCTGCTCTCCCTCGGAGATAGAGAATGATGGCCAAGTGTTAAACATATCACCCAAACAATCCTCAAACAGCATGGGAAGTTGCATCAAAAAATCTTCGGCAACCCTACGCCCATAATCACTTATCTGTGCAGGCGGCGGAATATACGGCTCTGGTGACGCAAACACAAACACAGCATTCCCCGCCATTATGAAAAGTACCATCACTGTTGCCGCCATTTTTTTCTTCATATCAATAAGCCCCCGCTTCCGTATATATAAACTTCGTACATTATAAAAACATTTCAGCGTAGGCGCAAATAAAATTTTGAAAACAAAAACCGCCTAGAATCTTGACTCTAAGCGGTTTTGCAATGTCTCTTCGCCTTATACAATACCCCTAAACAGAAAACCCTTGCGCCATCATATTTACCTCTGCTACTGACATTGCCAGCAATATAGCGGTTATATCTATGTGGTGTAGTTCTGTGTATATGGCGAAGCGTTGTGCTAGTTTATCTATTTCGCTTATTTCGCCTAGGTAGAACATTTCGTCTATGAGGTCTAGGAGGGACTGGAGTAGTGGACGGGTTGCTACTGCGAAATTTCTTTGCGCCTTGGCGTTTTGATACGCGTTCCAGCTACTTATGGCCGATACCTCTAG
>WQVV01000154.1 GCA_009785665.1 Defluviitaleaceae bacterium | reverse complement strand
ATAAAAGAAACATCATTCCGCCGACCACGAACAATCACGACCGATTCCAAATCAAATAATTTTATATCGTCGGTGGTAAGTGTCGAATCACTGTTGCAATGTTTGAACAGATGCAAAAAGTTCTGCGGTATCTTAAAGCACCCACGAAACATGGTATAGCGATTTCGTTTGAAATTGGGCTTCGTCTGTCGTCAATTCTGCGTAGAAACGTTCGCAGAATTGACTCGTCCTCAGCCCATTTCAAATCGAAACGCCTATATCTCTGTGTTGTCGCTTTAAACTCTCACTCATGCTTACCCCCAATCAACAAAACAATTGTACCATATAAAAGACAGGAATTTAACAACAAATAAAAAGCGGCACAGCCGCATTCCGCCAACGACCTGCATTGGTAAGCTAAGGAACTGTTCAAAAATAACTTGCACATTTATCCACCTGCTTTTTGCCGAAATCCTGCGTCGCAAAAATCAAGCGGCTAAATGCACAAGTTATTTTTGAACAGTTCCTAATACATACATCTCGAAGCCATAAACAGTTTCCAAGGCAATAAAATAAGGGGAGAAAATTCTCCCCCTACTCGCAGGTCTTTCACAACTAACATTCAACTTGCGGAGGTATCTCGAAATGGGCAATCCAGCTTTGATAGCAGGTTACGCATAAGTCTATATCGTGCGCCTCGCCATCAAAGGGCGAGTGATACCCCCAAGTTTTTGATAGCGAGATGTGGTCTTCAAAGTAGCCTATCTGGTTCTTGTCCACTTCTCGCCCGCAGGAGTTGCAACGCACATCGGAAAGCTGAGGCGTTACCACACTGCGCTCTACAAACACTCTCATTCCCGTTCCCCCTCATTTAACGCCGCTATAATGCAGTCAAGGCTTTTGCGTGCGTCACGAAGCCAGTTTTTTAACGCCGATTTCATGCAGTCAAGGCTTTTTTGCGCGTCACGAAGCCAGTTAGGCTAGTGCATTTTTGTTGCCGCTTAAAAGCTTGTATTTGGTATCTGGCTTTGTGACTTATGCTTGCGCTATCACTACATGTTATCGGCGAAAGGCGGCTGTGCCGCATAGTACAAACTTCCAAAAGCTGTTTCCATTGGCGGGAAAATTGCCATACATAGGTTTACTAACCAACCCATGCCAATGATTACCGTTTTCTTGCCGTTTTGCCGCCTAATTTCCTGCACCATTTTCGAGGTGCAGGCGTATTCTTCATCTTGGGGACAAAAAATGCCCCCTGCACGGTTTTGTACAACCGTGCATAAGAATCTCGATAAATTATCAATATAAATAACGCTGCGCTTGTTTTTGTTGCAGGGTACGATAGGCAGAAATTTTGCAATCTTGACCAACTGCCGATACTTGCCGCGGCAGTTTGGCCCATACACCATGGGCGGGCGTATTATTGCTACTACAAATCCTTCGGCCTCCAAGTTTTTAAGCGCGTCTTCCGCTTGATACTTTGATGTCCCATAGTAATCATTATGCCTTGGATTGGGTTTGGTATGCGCGGATATTTCACCCTGTTTTTTTCCGTAAACTGACATAGAGCTTAGATACACGAATTGCGATACCTTTGCAATTTTTGCCTTCTCTGCAATGGCAATTGCCAAGTCACGGTTTACCTCGAAATACAAATGTGCGTTCTGCGAACTCTGCCGACGATGCGCAATTCCCGCCGCAAAAATTACGCTATCAAATCCAGCGAAATCCTTTTGCAACCAGCCGCCGCGTGAATCTACAACGTCAACGGAAAATTCCGACTGTATTTTTGCATTTTTTGAAACATATTCCGCAAAACTCCCCCCAATGTAACCACTGCCACCAACTACCAGAACTTTCATACTTCTTCGCCCACGACTTGCAACTGCTCATCTTCGCTAATACAGTCACTGGCTTCGAGATGTACACTCTCACCCTGCACGTCATCAGCGTTGCCGCCCGCAGGGCCACCTTCAGAGATGCCGCTGGCTGTTAGGGCGTTTATTGCTGTTTGGAAGAGGATTTTTATGTCCAGCGTGAAGGACATTTTTTGTGCGTACTCGCCGTCGTAGGCGGCCTTTGTGTTTATTGGTAGTTCGTCGCGCCCGCGTACTTGCGCTAATCCTGTTAGCCCTACTGGAATCGCGTTTGCTCCGTATTTTTCACGCTCCGCTATTAGGTCATCTTGATTCCATAACGCAGGGCGTGGGCCAACTAGAGTTAGTTCGCCTTTCAAAATGTTAAAAACTTGTGGTAACTCGTCCAAGCTGGATTTTCTTAAAAATCGCCCAATTGGTGTTATGTGGGCTTGTGGGTCTTTTAGTAAATGCGTTGGAACGTCTTTCGGAGCGTCCGTGTACATACTGCGAAACTTGTATATCATAAAAAATTTCCCGTTCCGCCCAAAACGCTTCTGCTTGAAAAATACCGTTCCGCTTGATGTCACCTTTACCAAAATCGCAAGCCACACCATAAGCGGAATCCACAGCGGCGCACTCGCCAGCATGAACAATATATCCATCACGCGCTTTACATATATATACATATGGGACAATCCCTCCCGTTATGATAAACGCATCAAATTTTTTTATTTAAGACTCGTACCAAGCTTTGCCAATGTACTTATCCCATTTGATTACCGCCTTGGAAAATGAAAGCGAAACTAAACCACCCACATGCCCACCCATGTTGAAAATCGCGGTGTATTTTCCGTCTTCGTGTTGCGCTACGGATTCCAAGTTGTTTATATACTCACAGCTTAGAGACTGTATATACGCGTCGTATGCGTCAGGCGGTACTACTGTTGCTTCCTTTTCATCTGCCTGCATGTACGCGCTGGACGTGATGCATTCTATTTTCGCGTCCTCAAAAATTAATATCGCGTTTTCTACACACATATGCTTGTCAAAATCATTTTGACTGTTTTCTGTGCTTGCGTTAATGTTGGATATATCCCATATCATATGCCCGTCTTGAATATATATTATGTTTATGATGGCATCATGATAATCAAATTTCGACAACTCGTTTATTGAGGTGTATTTCATTTCGCCCAGCAACCTTTCGTTTACTTTTTTTTTATTTGTGATATAATAAAAGTAGGTAATCGCCGCAGACGCGACTTGCCTACACTGAATGGTATTGCAAAACAACTGCAACCACTCTGCTGGTGGCACAGCAGGGTGGCTTATTTCTTAACTGAACTCGAAAATAAAAGTCAGTAATGCAAGGAGAAACATCCCAAACAAAAGAAGCAGTTTAAGGATTCTAATAATATCTCTCATGCAATCACCTCCCGTCTTGCGATGGAAGGCACAGCCGCGTCTGCTAAATTACCTACTATGTCGAATTATACCATACTTATGCAATTAGTCTATGCAATAAATAAACTTAGACTAATGTTTATTTATCGCAAATTCTAGCCTGTCTTTCATCTCGCCGTCATGCCAGACGGCCTTTATTTTTGTTGCTTCTTGTTGAAAACCTACCTTTGCCATAACTTTTCGTGATGGGATATTTTCGGCATGACAGCCCGTGGTTATTCTTATGCAGTTATCTTCTTGGAAGGCGAAGGCTAAAACGCGTTTGGCGGCTTCGGTAATATATCCCCTACCCTGATGCTCGGGAACGATAAACCAACCCATATGCCCAATGCGACCTATGGGCGTAGTTTCCGTAATATCGTAACCAACCGAACCAATCAGCGTTGAATCGCCTTTTAGCGTAACAGCAAAACGCCGTGCCTGTCCTGTTTTGAAAAACTCGATTGCTTCATGTAGGCTTTGCCGCGCTTCTTCTAGTGAGTCCACTATTATGATGTCGTTAATATAGTACAAATTCTCGCGGTCGGATAGCATTTTGCAATACTCGGGCAAATCGCTTTCCTCGTATGTGCGCAGAACTAGGCGTTCTGTCTCAATCATCTTTATTGATTCCATTTTGCTCAACAACTTTCAAATTTACATATTTTTAAGCTAGGGTGTGCTGACACACCTTGGGACACAGTAACTGGCTTCGTGACGTATGCGCGGCCACCAATATAGGTTATCGGTGAAACGCGGCTGTGCCGCTGCCGCTGCCGCCGCCGCTAAACCCTGGTACAAGTTCGTGTAGCTTGTCCATTAGTTCTTCTCGTGCGCCAGTGCTTGCGGCTTCTTTTAGTATATTTAGGGTTTGGAATAAATATTCTGGGCTGATGTCAATTGGCTGGCCTACGAAAATTTTATTGTTGGAGGTGGTTTGGAGGCCTTCCTCTGCCATTAGCAATTCCTCATAAAGTTTCTCACCTGGGCGTAAACCTGTGAATTGTATTTCGATTTCCTTGTACGGCTCATGCCCCGATAGGCGAATTAACATTTCCGCTAAATCCAAGGTTTTCACGGGGTCGCCCATGTCTAGCACGAAAATTTCGCCACCACTTGCCATTTCGCCAGCAGACATCACTAAACTTACCGCCTCGGAAACTGTCATGTAATACCGAATAATTTCCTTGTGGGTAACACGAACGGGGCCACCAGCGGCAATTTGCGCCTTGAAAAGCGGAATAACCGAACCATTAGAACCAAGCACATTCCCAAAGCGAACGGAAACAAACTCCGTGTCGCTATCACCATGAAGCGACTGAACAATCATTTCGCAAACGCGTTTTGTCGCGCCGTAAACATTTGTGGGATTTACTGCCTTATCGCTGGAGATTAACACGAATCGTCTTACGCCGTGTTTCTCGGCGCAACGGGCTACATTCAGCGTGCCGAAAATATTATTCTTTACGGCTTCTTCTGGCGCGGATTCCATCAGCGGAACATGCTTATGCGCCGCCGCGTGATAGACTAAATTCGGCTTGTACTCTGCAAAAAGTCTATCCAACCGCGCTTCTTCGCGAATATTCGCGACCTGCGCAATTAGCGTGAACTTCCCCTTCCCTATCGCCGTGCCGAATTTAAAAATCAATTCCTGTTCGACGGCGTACAAACCGTTTTCCACAACGTCAACCATTACCAGCCGCGACGCACCATGCGCCGCCGCCTGTCTGCACAACTCTGACCCAATCGTTCCGCCCGCGCCCGTTACAAGAACCGTCTGCCCAGCCAGATACTTCACCTTAAACCGCTGAATATCCACGACATCACGCCCAAGCAAATCCTCAACGCTAACGTCCTCAATCTGCGAAATCACGGACACCGCAACGTCGTCTTCATTGTCTTTGAAGTCGAAAATATCGGGTGTCTTTTTTAGTGTGCAATTTGTTTTCGCGCAAATGCTGGAAATTCGGCGTTTTTCCTTGCCTGTGACATGCGGCACGGCAAGCAGAATCACTTCAATTCCGTGTTTTTCGGCAAGCCGCGGAATATCATTCACCATTCCAGAAATTGGAACGCGCTGAATTTTTCGCCCCTGTTTCGCGGGGTTATCGTCAACGGCGCAAACAACATCATACCGCTGATTCGGATTCCGCTGAAGCCCCTGAATTACCGCAACTCCCGTTTCACTCGCGCCCACAACCATGACTTTTTTCTGCTTCGTTCCGCCGCGCTTTCTGGCATTATTCGCCCGAAAAGCGCGGTACGCCGTTCGGAAAAACAAAGTACTAGCCCCCGCCGCACTAGCCGAAACAAAATAAACCGTGATGGGCAAACGCATTTCCACTCGTGGCGGCTGAAAAACGACCCATGTTACCGCCAAAAACGCCCCAACCGCAACCATAATCGCAATCATGCATTTCAAAAACTCGTAAGCCTCGGCGTACCGCCAAAGACTTTCGTACATACCAAAAGCCCAAAAAACCACGAAAAAAATCACAATAAAAAAAAGATAACCAAGCACCATAGTTTCAATATACTGTTCAAAAACTATTCGGCGAGCCAAAACAAACCACGAAATAAAATAACTCGCGGTAAACTGCAAAAAATCCGCCGCCATAAGCATCGGCTTGCGGAATTTCGACTTCCAATATCCACGAAAAAACTTCAAACTAATCACTCCCAAATAAGGAAAACTCCAACCTAAGCCGTGCAACGTCGTCTGTCAACCCTAGCGCGTCCGAAGAAACAGAAAATGAGCGCAAATAAATCTCATCTAAATTGTACAGAAATTGGAGCAAATCGTAAAGCCCACCTTCATATTCCGCCAGAACACGCATTTCCGAAAATCGAACGCCGTCAAAAAAACTCTCCGTAATTTCCGACGCGCTAAGTTCCGTAGTGTAAAGCCCATGAACCGCGCCAATCCGCGAAAATACTGCAAACACAGAAACCATCTCATTGTACAACAAAATTTGCTGTTCTGCCGAAAAATAAAACTCCGCCAAATCGCGCAGATTATCTTCATAGTCCAACAGAAGTCTGCGTTCCGCAAAATATCGGCGTTCCAACGAACGAAAATTAGCCTGTTCAGTTCGCAAAGAACTTACAACAGGCTGAATAATTAAAAGGATAATCGCCGAAATCACAACAAAGTTAAACATAACAAAAAGTGCAAAAATCTTGCGCCTTTCCACTACGTCACCGTCGTAAGTTGCGGAAGCACCAAGGTCAAAGCGTTTCTTGCGAAAAACGAACCCTGCATCAAGTCATAAAGTTCGGAGTTCGCACCCGTGGCAAAAACCAACGAAAGCGCGACAACACAAAGCAACGAAACCCCTACCCCCATAACAATGCCAACCAAAAGCCCGCCCATATTGTTGAACGTACTAATCACAGGCAAACTGCCAACAATATCCAGCACCACGCCAACAATAGCCAAACCAATCAGCACCAGCGCGAACACAGAAATCAACGCAATGCCATTAATCGCGATATTCGCAAAAAACGCGGAAATATACTCTTCCATCGTATCAATTCCCAAAATCCCGTGAATATCGGGTTCAAATTGCGTATTCAACATATCGCGCATATTTTCTGGAAACGGCAACGAATCAATCACAGCCCCGCCATTCGCAGGCACAACCCCGTCCAAGTTCAACGCACTTTTAATACCATCTTGAATCGTATAAAAAAGTTGTGTCCCACGCAAAAGCCGCGCCGCATGTGGATACAAAAAATACGCAAGCGCGATAGCGATAAAAAATGAGGCCACCCGATACACAGTTCGGATAAGCCCCTGTTGATACCCAGCAAAGGCGCAAATAGCCACCAAAACCAAGACAATAATATCTAAATAATTCATAATTTTACCACCCTCGTTGCAACAGAAAGTCAAAAGATAAGACCTTGGGACGCTGTCCCAAACCCTGCAAGGGACGCAGCCCCTTGACCCGCTTTTTGGGTTTTTTTATTGAGTAGAATCGCTGTAAGCTTGTGTGATTACAACTGTAATAACTGGCTTCGAGACGTACCACACCGCACGACGCGCATGAAATCGGCGAAAAGCGGCTGTGCCGCCCGCCTGCTTATGAGTATACTACTACTTTGTTGCGTCCTAGTTCTTTTGCAAGGTATAAGGCGGAATCGGCGTTGGAAATGAATTGTTCAATTGTGCATTCATCTGTGGCAGGAGT
>WQVV01000153.1 GCA_009785665.1 Defluviitaleaceae bacterium | reverse complement strand
GCTGTTCTCTTGCTGTTGAATATCCGAGGGCTTTTTTGTGTACATACTTACAAGTGACACCTATTCCCATTTTATAGCAGTTTCCTAGCATATTAAAAAGCGGCACAGCCGCATTTCGCCGATTACACATATTGGCAAGCTACGCCTTCGTCACGAAGCCATGAACAGTTTCCTAGCCCATAAAAAAAACGGCTTGCGCCGTTGTTGTAGGCGTTTCGATTTGAAATGGGCTAAGGACGAGTCAATTCTGCGAACGCCAGCAGAATTGACGACAGACGAAGCCCAATTTCAAACGAAATCGCTATTGCTTACTCCATTCTTCCCATATGTCAGGCTGGTAGCCTATTGTAGCTTTTTTTCCATTGCGAACAATTGGGGTTTTGAACATAGCTGGGTTTTCTAATAGACGAGATTCTATTTCCGCTTGGTCTGATGTATATTGAATGTATTGGGATTCGTATTCTTTGGATTTTTCGTTTATTAGGTTTTGCAAACCGCCTATTGCGGCTTTTACACTTGCGTATTCGCCTTTGCTTAGCCCGTAGCGGTTTATATCTATTAGTTGATACTTGATTTTGCGTTCTTTAAAGTAGCGTTCAGCCTTTTTCGTGTCGAAGCATTTTGTTTTGCCGAAAATTTGTATGTTCATTTTGAAAGCACTCTCCATTGGGTGTGAATTTTTTTGGTTTACATTTTCGTAGACTTGAGTATAATAAAAGCAGGTAAATCGTCGCGATGCGACTTGCCTATACTTGGTGCAATATTACGCCACTCAAGCTACTGGCATAGCAGAGTGGTTTTTTCTTTAGCTAAACCTAAGAATAAAGGTCAGCAACGCAAGAAGAAACATTCCAAACAAAAGAAGAAGTTTGAAAAGTTTGTAACTATCCTTCATGCAATCACCTCCCATCGTGTTGATGAAAGGCAAGCCACATCTGCTTGATTTATCTGCTTAGGGAAATAATAGCATGACTGTGTAAACTTGTCTATTTCTGTCTATATCCTTTATTTAACATTTACGCCTTTTTACATAAAGCACCAAAAAATCAAGAAAAGTTGACACGCCCTATTGCATTGAAGTCAAACCTATGCCAAAATGTCGGGAAGTGCATGTCTTAGAGGTACGCTTGCATATAATTTATGAAAAGGATTTTGAGATTATGAAAAAATTACTTACAGTGGTTATTGTTATGATTGCTTTATTTATTCCAAATGTGACGTATGCCAGCGGAATCAACGTGACCGTTGACGGCGAACGAATCGTCTTTCCTAGTCAATCCCCCGTTATTGTTGACGAACGCACTTTAGTTCCTGTTCGCGCCGTTTTCGAGTTTATCGGTTTTGGTGTGGCATGGGACGAGCATACAAGAACTGTTACACTAGCACGAGACAATGATATTGTGAATATATCCATAGGAAGCAATGTTTTTATCACAAATAACCGACCTTACGCGCTGGACGTTCCTGCGCAAATTATTGGCGGTAGTACGATGTTGCCCATTCGGGCTGTGCTGGAAAGCGTTGGTTACTATGTAGGTTGGGAAGCATCAACAAATACCGTGCTTATTTCCAACAAGTCGCCTGCCCCGTCAACGCCGCAATTAGAACAAATATCTATTCCCAATCGTAGGCTAACCCCCGATGAAATTACCGCGTGGATTAACAATTACAACACACTAGGCGCGGCAAATGATTTCGAGCGGGAAGTAATTCGCCTAGTAAACATAGAACGCGCAAACGCGGGTCTACTCCCCCTATCCGAATACCCGACCCTCATGATGGCCGCAAGGTTTAAGGCACAAGGCATGTTCGAGCTGGACTATTTCTCCCACGTAAATCCAGTTTACGGTCGCTTCGATTCCATCGCAAGAGAAGTTTTCGGAATGCCCGCCCGCGCAATGGGCGAAAATATAGCAAGAGGTCAACGCACCCCAGAATCCGTAGTGCAAGGCTGGCTAAACTCAGATGGTCACAGAGACAATATTCTAAACTCCGCCTACACTAGAATAGGCGTAGGCTTCTACAATAACAACTGGGTGCAGAAATTTAGCTCCTAAACAAAAATAAGAAGGGGAGATATAACATGAGTAAAGATGATAAAATCATCCAAATGCTTGAAAACCTCACAACCAAGGTTCAGCTACTTGAAGACCTAACGACTAAAGTTGACAAAATGGAAACTAAGCTTGACAAAATGGAAGTCAAGGTTGACAAAATGGAAATCTTAGTAGCAGAAATCCCAAGCATCAAATCAGAATTAACAGAGGTAAAGTCCCGCCTCGACAATCTAAGCGAAAGCGTTGCAGTAATTGAAGTGGAACACGGGCAACAGATAAGGGCATTATATGACGGGCAGAGTTTGATGTCTGATAATATCAAGCAACTGTTACCAGTGGTTGAACTCGCCGAAAAAACAGCAATGGAAGTTTCGGTGATAAAGCTTGTGGTAACAGGACACGCAAAAGCACTAAAGGCATTCAACGAAGCGATGTAATTCAAACACAAAGAGAGGAATTTATAAATGGAAAAAAGAGTAGAAGCAATAGCAGACATGAATCAAGATTTCGCGCAATGGTATACGGACGTGGTGCGCAAAGCGGAACTAGCGGAGTACGCAGAAACGGGAGGCTGTATAATCTACAAGCCATACGGCTACGCGATATGGGAGTTAATTCAAAAGCACTTGGACGAAAAGTTAAAGGAAACAGGGCATGAAAACGTATACATGCCAATGTTAATTCCAGAGCATCTGCTGCAAATGGAGAAAGACCACATAGAAGGCTTCGCGCCAGAGGTAGCATGGGTAACGCACGGCGGAACAGAAAAGCTACAAGAGCGATTCTGCATACGCCCAACATCGGAGACATTATTCTGTTCGCACTACGCGAAGGACATTCAATCCTACCGCGACTTGCCAAAACTGTACAACCAATGGTGTTCAGTAATGCGCTGGGAAAAAACAACCCGCCCATTCCTACGCGGCAGGGAATTTCTATGGCAAGAAGGACACACCGCCCACGCCACCGCCGAAGAATCCCTAGCAGAAGCCCTAAAAATTCTCGACATCTACTGCGACTTATCCTCCGAGGTACTAGCAATGCCCTACATCAAAGGGCAGAAAACCGAACGCGAGAAATTCGCAGGAGCAGTAAGCACCTACACCTTTGAAAATCTTATGCACGACGGAAAAGCCCTACAATCAGGCACAACCCACGACTTCGGCGATAAATTCGCAAAAGCCTTTGGGATTCAATATCTGGACAAAAACAACAAACAGCAATACGTCCACCAATCATCATGGGGCGTAAGCACACGCCTAATGGGCGCAATCATAATGGTTCATGGCGACAACAACGGTCTAGTTCTTCCCCCAGCAATCGCGCCAATCCAAGTAGTAATAGTCCCCATAGCCGCCCACAAAGAAGGCGTAACAGAAAAATCCCAACAACTCCAAGCCCAACTATCAAAAATAGCCCGTTGCAAACTGGACACCTCCGACAAAAAACCAGGCTGGAAATTCGCAGAATACGAAATGAAGGGCGTTCCCCTACGCCTAGAAATAGGGCCAAAAGACATCGAACAAAACCAATGCGTACTAGCCCGCCGCGACACCAGCGAAAAAATAACAGTCCCCCTAGACAACCTAGAACCCACAATAACCGAAACCCTAAACTCAATCCACCAAAACCTATACAACAAAGCCCAAAAACGCCTACAAGAATCCACACACACAGCCCAAGACCTCCCCACAATGAAAACAATCCTAGACACCACCGCAGGTCACATAAAGGCAATGTGGTGCGGCGCAGACGAGTGCGAACTCCGCATAAAAGAAGAAGCAACAGCAACAAGCCGCTGCATACCCTTCAATCAAGAAAAGGTAGGCAACACCTGCGTAGTATGCAACAAGCCAGCAGAAAAGATGGTAATATGGGGCAGGGCTTATTAGAGATTAAGACCTTGGGGGAAAACCTTTTCTGAAGAAAAGGTTTTCCCCCAAACCCCCTTTCCAAAAAACTTTTTTATTTTGCGCCTATAGATGAGTGGAGTTCTAAAAGATTTACAGATTCCCACTCATGTACAACCTGCAATTATAAAGTTTTGAGGAGAGGGGGTTTGGGGGAGAGGAACTTGTTCACAAGTTCCTTTCCCCCAAGGTCTTATCTTTTAATCTTTAATCTTTAAAATCTCTGAAAAAAAAAGGAGTTAGAAATGGATTCTTCTGGTCGTAAGATTTTTCACCGCTCGCTTGGGCTTGGGTATGAGGAAACTAAGAAGGAACTTACTACTTTTGATGTGTATAATATGCTTTGCTTTGATGACTTTGATTCGCAGTATGAAATGTTGTTGGCGGTTTCTAATTATTATGAACGGGAGTACGATACGTTTCAGGCCAAAAGTGACGACGGTTTGGAGTTTTGGCAGAAGTTGATTTATTGCGCGCTTAAATCACTGTTGCACCTCCAGCCTATTCGTCTGGCGGATATGAATGTCATTATCCCGCAGGAGTTGAAATGTGCTAATGAGCATTACTGTTGGAACGTGTTTTTTCAAATGTATGTGGAATTTATTGCGCAACTTAGGGGTAAACGAAGAGCGTATCCTGCGTGTTGCACGGCGCATTTTGTTGGCGTTAAGAAGTCGTTTATTGACGTGCTGTTTAATTCGCGTAACCGCTTGAGCGACATTACCCCTAGCTACATACGTTTGGTTAGTGACATTTTGTTGCAGAAGCACGAGAATATATCGGCAGACCGCATTAGAATTTTGTTGAACAAATCGGGATTCATAACTTTTATCAATTACTGGGCGAAAGAACAAAGTCAAGTTGGCTTGATTTTCTGCGATATAGATAAGTTCAAGCAAGTAAACGACTGCAACGACCACACAATTGGCGACATGGTACTAAACGATATAGCCGCAACACTAGAAAGCGTGGGCAAACAAAATAACGGCATAGCCGCAAGAATAGGCGGCGAAGAATTTTGGGTAGCCGTGTGTAATCCAAAAACAAGCCTAACCGCCATTTCCGACGAAATCAAAGCCGCGTTAATGAACGTAGCGCGCCCCAACCCCGAAGAAAAAGCCCTTAGCGAGGGCATATATTTCAGCTACATGACACTAACATCGGCAGGCGGAATGCTACCCAAACCAAGGGGAAGCGACAAAGATTCCCTAGACGAGTGGATGTACAAACTAGAAAATAAATGGATGGACAGATTAGACAAAGTAGTAATAGCCAGCAAAAAACGAAACAGACGAAATTGTTTCTACGAAGTAGACCTCGTGTACGACTAGAAAGGGCGATTTGACTTATGAAGCACCTCAAATATGCGATTTATATTCCGTTGGCGTTGCTGGTGGGGCTATGGGTGTTTGCAGTTTTCTTCCACGAACGCGTGTACGACGGTGTTTTCTACACAGACCGTGCGGGCTTGCGCGTACTTGTTCCGTATGAAATTGAAACTATTATTTCCCTCGGTGCGTCTAATACCGAAATTTTGGTGGAGCTTGGTTTTGGCGATTACATTATCGCAACTGATGCTTGGTCGGCGGGAATCGCAGGTCTTCCGCAGAATATCACCGTAGTAAACATGCTGGATTTAGACGCAGAGGAACTTATCGCGCTAGAAGCCGATGTAATTTTTATAACACCAATGCGCACAATCGAAGGGTCTAGCCGACCACTGGAAACTCTCCGTCACAGAGGGGAGGCGGTGATTACAATTCCCGAAGGCAATTCTGTGGATTGCATTGTGGCGGATATTCTTCTAATTGCCGAAATCCTAGGGGTGGTGAAGGACGGCGTAGAGGTAATCTCCGACATGCTTGCAGAAATCCAACGCATAAGCGAAATAGTAGAACAAGTAGAAACTCCACGCACAGTTTACTTTGAAATTGACACCCTGCAAAACATAACAACCTTCGGAAGCGACACAATCCTAAACGAATTAATTGAACTATCAGGCGCAGTAAACGCCTTCGCAAACCAAACAAACTGGATTGCCGTTACAGAAAATCAAGTAATTGAAGCCAACCCCGACGTAATTCTAACCAGCGTTCCATGGCTACCAGACCCCGTTGCCAACATAACACAACGCACAGGCTGGCACGAAATAAACGCCGTACAACAAAATAAAGTGTTCGCAATAGACCCAAACACCGCACGAAGAAATTCCCACAACATCGTAACTGCCCTGCAACAAATTGCAATTGCCATCTACCCAGAATATTTTGATGAATACTAAAGAACCTGCGTGTAAGGATTGCGGTTGCCACTTTACAGAAGGCGATAACAGAACAAAGGATTCAACTTGCCTGTTTGTGCTTGCGGTCTTTTTGCCGCAATCCTGCGTCACAAAAAGCCTTGCGTGCCTCCAGCACGCGGCGGTTTTTGCTCCTTGTCTTGCGACAAAAATCCTACGCCCAAACAGTCAAGTTATTCCTTGACAGTTCCTAACTATAATTCCTGGATAATGGCGGCGGCAGAAGGCGGGCATCCAGGTACATATTTTTCAAACCTGCGTGTGCAATTTCCTACACCCACTGTTCCGGTTTTGTTCATAAATCCCTGACCAATGTGAATTTTTTCACTTACTTGCATCTGACCGCCACTCCGATGCAGCGCGTGGATTAAAGCCGCATAACATACCGAACAAGCCGAATCTTCTTCAATTAAGGCTGTATAGCGTTCAGAGATACGTTTACTTTTTTCAGAATTAAGCGGCTTTTTGTCAGAGTTTAATTCAACAATCTGCGTCTCGCTTGAAAAATAATTACCTAACTCCATTTGTTTGCCGATTGATAAATATTCTATATCGTCTGGCTTATAGCCGATTAGTTCGGCACAAAAGGAATCGACCACAATTGGATTTTGTCCCACTATTACACGATTTGCGGTCAAAGGAGTTCCACCCTCCTCAAATGATAAATCCCCGCAGATGCCGTCAACTACGCAATATCCTGTTTTGAGCAGTGCATTAAGTGCAGCAATGGGTTTGTGTAAACCCATTGTGTGAAAATTTCGCATTTCTTTTTCAGGAATACAGCCTTTTAAGTTTTTCATGTTACAGGTCAACCGCGTTTGGCAATGCGCTTTTAACACTGGCACATTGATTAAAAAGTCTGTTTCCAGTGCTTTTTCGTAAATATCAATTGCGCAACCAGAGTGAGTTAATTTTTTTGAACTGCTGTTTTTTAAATCAATCAACGGTACTCCGTGTGTTTTTTGTAACGGCTCATATCCTGCTATCGCGTAGGCTTTTTTTGTATCGTGGCCAATCGCGGAACTTTCCATTACGCTGATATTCGTAACGCCAAACTCTTTTAAAAAAAGAATAATCCCTTCCACAACTTCGGGATGAGTTGTTGCACCGTTGCTAGGTGATTGTGGCGTAACCAAATTGGGCTTGATAGCAACTTTATAATCCGGTTTTAAATATTTTCCAATATCAGATGCCGCTAAAGCATCTCGGGTCATTGTCGCCCAGTCTGTTCCGTAGTTGATTACAAGCATAGCGAATCTCCTTCTAAAATATTTTCAAGAAGTTTTTTGCAACCATCCGTTACAAGCTTATATGTAAGCTCAAAATCACCCGTATAATAAGGGTCGGGAACGG
>WQVV01000152.1 GCA_009785665.1 Defluviitaleaceae bacterium | reverse complement strand
TTCATTGCGCGGGTCATTGCTTGTTTCATTGCACGACGGAAGGTTACACGATTTTCAAGGTCTTTGGCGATTACTTCCGCTACCAATTGTGCGTTAAGTTCTGGCCGTTTGATTTCTTGAATTTCAATGTCTGCTTTATATTCATCGGGATTGCGGTCGATTAGCTTTTGCACCGCGTCGTTTAAGATTTTGATTGCTTCACCATTACGCCCTATGATGATACCAGGCGCAGCAGTGTGAAGTGTTATTTTCACGCGATTAGATGTGCGTTTAATCGTAATGCGTGCAATTTTTGGGTCTACGGGAACTGGCTTCTTGTCCCTAAAATATTTCTTTATGAATTGGCGAAGATTATGGTCTTCTAGTAGTAACTTCGAGAAATCTTTTTCTGCGTACCATACAGAATCCCATTCTTTATTTATGCCCAACCTCAGACCGTGAGGATTAACTTTTTGTCCCATTAGCTCACCTCTCGTTTAGCACAATTGTGATGTGACTTGTGCGCTTGTTGATTCGATATGCGCGGCCTTTTGCACGCGGCTGAATGCGCTTCATGGTCGGCCCTTGGCTTGCAATTGCTTCTTCTACAAATAGATCTGATGCGTCCATCTCGTGGTTTTCTTCCGCGTTTGCAACGGCAGATTTTAACACTTTGCCCACAAGATACGCGCCGTAACGTGGATTATATTGAAGAATCGCGGCGGCTTGTATTACACCCTTGCCCTTAATTTGCTCAAGAACGATTCGCGCTTTGCGGTCGGATATGCGGGCGTATTTGTGAATAGCGTGAGGACGCTTTTCGCGATTTTCTTTATTGCGCTCTTGCTTGTACTGGCTTCTGCTTTGTCCTTTAGCCATGGTTATCCTCCTACTTCACCTTACTGCGTTTCTCTGCGTCTTTGCCGTGCCCGCGATATGTGCGCGTTGAGGCAAACTCGCCGAGTTTATGCCCTACCATGTCTTCCGTTACGTACACGGGAATATGCTTGCGCCCGTCGTGTACTGCTATGGTAAAACCAATCATTTCGGGGAATATTGTGGAGCGGCGCGACCATGTTTTGATTACTGTTTTGTTGGTGGTGTCGCCTTGCGCTTCAACTTTTTTCATTAGGTGCGCGTCACAGAACGGCCCTTTTTTTAATGACCTACCCATTTATAGAGCCTCCCTATTTAGAGCCGCGTTTGCGTACAATATATTTATTGCTATGCTTGTTTTTCTTACGGGTTTTGTAGCCTAGTGCAGGTTTGCCCCATGGTGTTGATGGTGCGGGGCGACCGATTGGTGCGCGTCCTTCACCACCGCCGTGGGGGTGGTCGTTCGGGTTCATGACCGAGCCGCGAACGGTTGGACGGATTCCCATATGACGCTTTTTACCTGCTTTACCTACGTTGATTAGTTCGTTGTCGGGATTGCCCACTTGCCCTATCGTTGCACGGCAATTCACAGGCACGAGGCGCATTTCGCCTGATGGCAAGCGTACTGTGGCGTATTTTTCGTCTTTTGCCATAAGCTGTGCTACGTTCCCAGCGGAACGTACCATTTGCGCACCACGCCCAAGCTTCATTTCAATGTTATGAATTTCTGTTCCCACTGGAATTGACTTCATTGGAAGTGCGTTCCCTGGGCGAATTTCCGCTTCTGTACCGCTCATTAGGCTATCGCCTACTTTTACACCTATTGGCGCGAGGATATATCTTTTCTCGCCATCGGCATAGAACAATAGAGCGATATTCGCGGTACGATTTGGGTCATATTCAACAGCGGCAACTTTTGCAGGAATATTGTCCTTGTCGCGCTTGAAGTCGATTATACGATATTTTATTTTAGCCCCGCCGCCCCTATGTCGAACGGTAATTTTTCCTTGACCATTACGCCCAGAATGTTTTTTCAAGTGAACGGTCAAGCTTTTCTCGGGAGATGATTTTGTAATTTCCGCAAAGTCGGAAACTGTCATCTGCCGCTGGGAGGGGGTTATGGGTCTATAGCGTTTTACGCCCATTTGGGATTCTCCTTTGCTGGTGCGATTTAAAACTTAAAACTGTGGGACGCTGTCCCACACCCTGCAAACTTTTGAAAAAGTTTGAACAAAACTTTGACAGGAGATTTTTTTATTTATCAAGCATTTAAATTCCTTCAAAGTATTCGATTGGGCTACTATCTGGGGTTAGTTTTACTAGAGCTTTTTTGCGTCTTGCAGTTTTGCCTGGCTTTGAGCCTCTGCGGTGACGCTTTTTTGGTTGAACAGTCATTGTGTTTACAGAAGCTACTTTTACATTGCTAAAAAGACGTTCAACAGCTTCTTTGATTTGGGTTTTTGTTGCGTCTGGATGCACGTAGAATGAATACACAGGGTCTACGCTTTTGTGAGTTCTTGGGTCTTTTCCTTTTTCCAGACGCTTCATTTTATCGTCATCAATACCTTGTTCTACGATAAACATGCTTTTTTCTGTCATCAGAGGTTTTAGCAAGATGTCATAATACTGTAGATTAGCCATTATGCATACACCTCCTGCATTTTTTCGATTGCGCCTTTTGTTATTACTAGGCTGTCGTAGTTGAGAATATCGTAAACATTGATTGTGTTTACGCCAGCGGTTTTGATGCTGGGAATATTGCGGGCAGAAAGGATTACATTCTTATCGGAAATGCCGTCTGTTACGAATAAGGCTTTTCCTAGGGAAAGTTTTTCACAAATGCCCGTCATTGATTTTGTTTTGATTTCTGGGAGTTCAAGACTATCTAGGACGATTAATTTTTCGTTTTTAACTTTGTCTGTTAGAACGGATTTAAGCGCGAGTCTTTTCATTTTTTTGTTAAGTTTCATTGAAAAGTCGCGGGGTTTTGGTGCGAACACAACGCCACCGCCTGTCCATTGTGGTGAACGGGTTGAGCCTTGACGTGCGCGACCTGTACCTTTTTGTCTCCAAGGTTTCGCGCCACCGCCACGAACTTCTGCGCGGGTTTTGGTGCTTTTTGTGCCTTGACGCTGATTGGCAAGATATTGCACAACCGCCATATGAACGGCGTGTTGATTTACCTTTATACCGAAAATGTTATCGTCAAGTTCAATATTGCCAACGGCTTCGCCGCGAATATTTTTCACTGCTACTGTAGCCACAGCTTACAACTCCTTTAGCACTTGCGCCTATACTTTAACCGTGCTTTTTATTGTGATTAGCGCGCCCTTAATCCCAGGCACTGCGCCGCGTACAAGAATCAGATTTTTTTCAGCGTCAATGCGAATTACTTCGATATTTTGAAGGGTGGTTCTTTTCGCGCCCATGTGACCAGGTAGTTTTTTGCCTTTGCGAACTCTACCAGGGGTTGTACCAGGTCCCATAGAACCGTGACCACGGTGATATTTAGAACCGTGCGTCATTGGCCCGCGGTGCATGTTGTGACGCTTGATTGCGCCTTGGAAGCCTTTACCCTTTGAAGTTCCCACAACGTCTACGTAGTCACCTGCGGTGAACATATCTGCTTTTATTTCCGCGCCAACTTCAAATTGGTCGCAGTCGTCAAGGCGTAGTTCCTTTAGAACGCGTTTGGGTTTTGCTCCTGCACCCAAATGAGCCACAAAATGACCTGTTTCGGGTTTGTTCACGAGCCTTTCCCTTATCTCGCCGAATCCAACTTGCAATGCGGCGTAACCATCTTTTTCAACGGTTTTCTTTTGGACTACCACGCATGGCCCTGCTTCCAGAACTGTTACGGGAATCACTTTTCCATCTTCAGAAAATATTTGTGTCATGCCAAGCTTTTTGGCGATAATTGCTTTCTTCATCTTATATTGCCTCCTGCTACATTATCTTTACCGTGATGTCAACGCCATCGGGCAAGTCCAAACGGGTTAGCGCGTCCACGGTTTTTGGGGTTGGCATGAGAATGTCGATTAGGCGTTTGTGCGTACGCATTTCAAATTGTTCGCGGCTATCCTTGTACTTATGCACTGCACGAAGAATTGTCACTATTTCTCTTTTTGTAGGTAGCGGAATTGGGCCGCATATCTCTGCACCCGTGCGCTTCGCTGTTTCTATAATTTGTACCACTGATTGGTCGATAAGCTTGTGGTCGTAAGCTTTCAAATTAATACGGATTTTCTGGTTCTGCATGGGTACCCTCCATATTGTTACTTTGTATCTTGTAATCTTCACGTTTCCGGGTGTGTCGCGGCAAACGTACCGACAAGACATGAGTATACAGCATTTGACTAAGAAGTCAAGGCTTTTTTCAAAAAATTTAAAAACTAAATTGACTTGTGCATTTTATGACATTATAATCCAACATAAGCACATTGCGATAGGCGGCACGAATTTTTCACGTTCTATAGTTGATTGATACAGCTATGCAGGGAAGCTTCACCAGAAGGGAGGGTTGTTTTTCACCCGCAACACCCCAAAGGGAGGTGAAACTGTGACTGTTTTTGAGGCAATGATGGTAACTTTGACATTTGCAATTTTTCTTGTCGGGCTTATCACGTTGATTATCCTTATTGTCAAGAGCATGAAAAAATAACCGACCCCTCTTCGCAGGGACAAAGTCGGTTATTTTTTCGACCAATGCTTTTTAATTTTGAAGCTTCCCGCCGTCTTTACAGCGGTTGTGCGGTACTAAAGAGAAGGTACAACTACAAATGATTAAGGAAAAGGGAACGCCCGACAGCGTTCTCTTTTTTGTTTATGCCCTATTTTAGCAGAAATTATTCTTGACTGTCAACTATACGGATTGCTGAAAACATTTACCAACGACGAGCTAAGTCTGCGGGCTTTTACGCAGACTTGAGCGACAGAGGAGGTTAATGTTTTCGCACTTCCGTATAAATTAAGACGCTTCGCGAAGTAATCAAGACATCTTGAAATTTTACATAGCGTGCAAAAAAACTTCAAACGCCCGAATAGCTCTATCCCTCATGCGGAAATCGTTAATCCCTTTGTTAATCAATCGAATGGGGAAGAATAGATTTTCCGCTACAGATATTTTGTAATCGTTCATGAACATCTCATGTGTGTAGCCTTTTACTTTTTCGCACAAGCATTGGTAATAGTAATCTAGCCACGGTTGTGTGTCGTTGAAATCTTTAGCTACATTATTTGGAATTGACGCGTCTGCTAAATGCAGTGCAATCAACATTGCTAAATCCTCGGTACATAATCCAATTCTTGCGGGTTCTGGCTCGGTGATTAGAGGGTTTTTGTCTTGATTTCTGAAAAGTAATATACGCGCAGGGTGCAAGTCGCCGTGGATAATGGTTATGTTTTTTCCTTCGTTGAAACGATTGTCAATTAATTTGATGTATTCGGTTTTTAGGAAGGTCAACGCTTCTTCGTAGTAATCCAATTCTTTTTCCGTAATATTGTTGAACCAATTCCCGTTGACGACTTTTGGTATTTTGCCCGATTCCTCGGCTTTGCGATATTTTCTATATGGTCGCTCCATTGCGTTGTTTATCCACGCTAACATGTTTTCTTTCGTTTCAAAATGTTGCGGTAGACCGATTTTCCCAAACGCATTACGATTTTCCCATACTGTGCCGTGCCAGCTTGCTACTGAGCGTAAGATAGCATTATAATTTTGGCGAATTATCGCGCCGTCTGCGGTATCTTCATTATAATCGTTCATATCAAAACATGAATCAGTTACGTCCTCTGCCAATACAGCCGATTTAGCATGGTCGATACAGTATAAATCGCGTATTTCCTTGACTCCGCAATCATTTAGCATGGCATAACTGTTAAAAATATTTTCTTTCCTGCTTGATTTATGAAAAATTGTTTCTAGCAGTTTTATTTCCTGCATTGACGATAAAACTAAAATTGGAGTACATATATCACCTGCTGTGCGCGATTGCTTACCTCTGTTTATCGTAACCCTGCCTATATAGGGGTGCTTTGTGGCAACTGCCGCCGTTATTTCTTCATCTGTAAAGCCAATTGATTTTTGCTTGTCTTCCATTTTTGATAATACTACATTGGCGATTCGTTCGGCTTGCTGTTCCAAGGCGTTTGGTTTATCTTGCTCTACCCTTTCATCAATTGAATACGCTGGCATTATTATGTCGTCTATGCTGCATCCAAATATTTGCGCCAAAATGGGCAATGATGATGTTTCTGGTAGTGAATGACCATTTTCCCATTTGCTAATTGCCTGCGGGGTAATTTTTAAAAGTTCCGCCAATTTTTCCTGAGAACAACCAATTTCTTTACGCAACGACGAAATTTTCGCCCCAACTTTTTTAGCGTCCAGCATGAAACCACTCCCTCAATTATTTTCACCAACGCTGATAAAATTATAAACACCTACCAAATTAATTGCCATACACGAAACATTAAGTCAACTCAACTATAAATTAACCCATGATAATGTGATATAATTGACCTCAAAAAAGGAAAAGAGGTTGCTTATGCGATTCAGAGAACTTGGCAAAACAGGGATTAACGTAAGCGAAATAGGGCTGGGCTGTGAGTTTTTGGATAGAAAGCCTGCGTCAGTAGTTGACAGCTCGCTTAATGCGGCATTGGAATATGGGGTAAATCTGCTTGACGTGTTTATGCCTGGCACGGAGGTACGCGAGAACATAGCAAACGCGCTTGGTTCGCGGCGTAAGGACGTTTTCATACAGGGGCATATGGGTTCTGTGGATATAAACAAACAGTACGACATTAGCCGCGACATGCCTACCGTGAAAAAATATTTTGAGGAACTTCTGCGGCTATTTGGGTACATTGATTTCGGTATGTTGTTTTTTATTGATTCGGAGGACGATTACAAGAGTGTCTTCGATACGGATTTTGTTACGTATGCGTTGCAGTTGAAGCGTGCGGGGGATATTCGGCATATTGGGTTTAGCTCGCATAATCCTGTTACTGCTATGAAGGCAATTGCCACGGGAGTGCCCGAAATGATGATGTTTAGTATAAACCCTGCGTTTGATATGCTTCCAGTCGAACAATATTCCCTTGACCAAATGGACAAAAAATTTAGCGGCGAACTATTTCGCGGCATAGACCCCAAACGCGCCGAACTCTACAAATTATGTACGCAAAAACAAATAGGCATAACCGCAATGAAGGTCCTAGGCGCAGGAAAGCTATTATCACCAGACCACACGCCCTACGCGAAGCCACTAACATTCAACCAATGCGTACACTACGCATTATCGCGGCCATCAGTAGCAAGCGTATTACCAGGTTGCCAAAGCGTAGAAGAAGTATCCGCCATAATGAACTACTTCAAAGCAACCGACGAAGAAAAAGACTACGCCGAAATAATAGGCAGTGTACGCAACGATTTCGCAGGGAACTGCGTATATTGCAGTCACTGCCAGCCCTGCCCCGTACAAATAGACATAGCCGCCGTAAACAAATACCTAGACATAGCCCGCCTAGACGAAGCAAACATACCGCCATCAATTCGCTCCCATTACGCCTCCCTAAACAGCGCAGACTGCATAGAATGCGGTCACTGCGAAGGACGCTGCCCATTCGGCGTTCCAATAATCAAAAATATTAAAGACGCGGCGCGGATTTTGAAAGATTAAAAGATTTAAGGTCAAGAGATTTAAGGTCAAAAGATTTAAGGTCAAAAGATTTAAGGTCAAAAGATTTAAGGTCAAAAGATTTAAGGTCAAAAGATTTAAGGTCAAAAGATTTAAGGTCAAAAGATTTAAGGTCAAAAGA
>WQVV01000151.1 GCA_009785665.1 Defluviitaleaceae bacterium | reverse complement strand
TTTTTTACCCCTACCATAAAGCCGTGGGAGAGAGCAAAATCGTGGGTGTGGATAAAAACTTTTCCCTCCAACCAATGTGAAAAATTTGAGGTTTTGTACCCCCTCTACCTAATGTGAAAATGATGTGGTTTTGACAGGGTGTTTTTGTCCTTTGCACCTATTCACAAAAAAGTCCCTCTACTGTTTTATTGCTGACTTAAAACGGTTTTTGTCCCACGTCTGGTAAAACTTTTTTAGTCCTCCTCCTCTAAGCACCGGCAGGGCGAAAAATATTACATTGGCGAAAATGTTTTGCCCTCATAAGGGGTACTGCTGGCAGGGGATTTTGTCCCGCTGTTCTGCAAAAGTTTTATCTCCCTACTATCCCTCCCGTTTCCCCCAACGGGTGAGTACCATTTATTGAAAATGACTCCTTCATAAGAGGTCGTTCCTGCGGAGGGTTTTGTCCCGCTCATATTGAAAAAGGTTTACTCTTTCACTCTCCTTCATTTCCACACGAGTTGATAACCTAATGCAGTAAATTTTTTTCTGAACAAGGTAATACCCACAGATGCACTTGGCGGTGATTATCAGAAGTCGCTTCCGATAATCCACAGACACTGGTATCATGTTCTCTGCGACAAAGGCATCACCGTTTTGATGACCCCTTGTGTAATTACGAGATAGGCACAAAGTTGCGCTCAATTCAAAAATCGCAAAACGCGATTATTGCGTTGGTAAGTATCAAAACAAAAAGGATGCCCAATTTGAGCATCCTGTCTTGTGGTTGTGCTTTTTGATTTATTCCGTAGGTTTGGCGGGTTGTTTCTCGTCCTCCATCATCAGTTGATAGAGTAATCTTGCTCCCGCTTTCATGCCTATCTCGAAGTACACTTCTTGGAAAGTTGATAGGGCGTTCGATAATTCGTTGGTGGGTTCGGTTGCTTCTTTTGCAGAGGGGTATAGCCTGTTGATTCTGTCATAGACGGGTTCGCTTGCTTCGTCCAGTCGTTCCTCGTAATTTGCCCCCTGCTGAGTTTTTTCGGGTTCGCCTGTTAAAATGAACGAGTGTATTTGCGGTAGGTTCATTCGGGCGTAGGCTTGGGCGAGATAGTTTCCTAGTCCTGTCATAATTTTACCAATCCTTTCTCGATTGTTGCAACACTCTTGAAGGGTTGGGATAATTCGTGATAAGATTCTCCTGCACCTTCGGGTGTTGCTGTTGAAGCGGCGGGATACTTTTCCGAGGATACCGCCGCTTCGGTTATTGGGGTTTATGTGGCGTTTATTCGCGCCAGTGGGCGCATCCTTGCGCCGTCATGGGTATATTCCCCTTTACTGCATAACTGCCTTAAACCGTTGCGAATGAGCCAGTTGTGCGTGTTTTAGTGGTGGTTTTAGTTTGCCACCCTTTATAGAGTAACACGTCTTGATTGGCCATAGTTGCAAGGGGAATCGGTGCGGCGGCAACATACATGAAAATCTCAAGAAAACGCCCTATAACCACAACGAAGATTGCAATACCTACGATATTGAAAAACAAATGCACAATGAATATTTGGAACAGCAAGAAGAATAGTTCTCCAACACTTAGGTATTCGAGTGCGGCGGCGAATGCATCGGAATCAAATCTTGCCCCAATTGCTTCACCTGTATCAGCGGCGGTACTAATTGCCAACATTGCGCCTAGTTCAAAAATAACACCGACAATATCAAATGCGTTTGCTACAATCAAAATGGCAATGAAGCTTTTAATTGCCCATTTTAGTAGCATTGGGAACAAATCTATGTCTGCAAAGTTATTTTTATCTATTATCATTTGAACCAGTTCATAAGTTATAAAAAATGCTAATAGTAGCCCTGCAATAAGTTGAATAACAGACCCCGTAGTACCTAAAACCCCTGTTACTATATCCCATGTATATCCACCACCAAACTCCATTGGAGTCATTGCTAAACTTGTTGCGGATTGTTCAAGGCGGTCATTTAGCATGTCAAAGAAGCCATACATTTGTCTGATTATCGCTTCGATGAAGAACTGTCTTACAGCTTCCATCATGCTGTCTATAATATTATCCATGAATCGCATTTTAATCACCTCACAAATTTTTCAACTTCATTTTGTTTGAGTTTCACCTATCGCGATATAAAAAATGTCACGATTAAAAAAATTACATAACCGCCAATGCCTATATTCACAATGGTATTGAACCAAAACACGCCTTGCTGAATTTTGTCCCATTGGAAAAAATGCCGCTGATTCGCTTTGTAGTTTTTCAAATGGGCGGTCATGGTCTTTTTTTGCTTTTCGATTTCGGCGGTTAGCTTGTCCGTTCCTGTTTTCATTGCGTTTATGTTGCTTTGAACGTAAGCGTCAAATAGAGCCGCCTCTGTACAGACGCGGCTCTATTTGACGCTTACGAAGTAATGCATGTTTAAACAGGGGAGAACCCTACGCATTTTATTGTTTCCTTGTTGTGCATGATTCAGAAAAGGTTCTCCCCCAAGGTCTTCCTTTTATTCTACTTAACAGCATCTCTCATTCTTGCGATAAACTGCTTTATTGGTTCTACTGAATCGCGGCCGTACTCGGCTATTATTTTTACTAGGGCTGTGCCTATTATCGCGCCGTCGGAAACGGAAGCCATATCGCGGGCCTGTTCTGGTGTGGAAATGCCAAAACCTACGGCGCAGGGGATTGAGGAAACTTTTCTTACCTTGTTTACGATTTCTGTCATGTTGGTTCTTATTTCGTCGCGAATGCCTGTTACGCCTAGGGTTGAAACGCAGTATAGAAAGCCCTCGGCGTGTGTTGCAATTGTTTCTATTCGTTCGTTGGAGGTTGGCGCGATTATTGCAATTTGGGCTATGTTGTACTTTTCGCATACCTCGGCTAGTTCGTCTTTTTCCTCGTATGGAATATCGGGGACTATTACGCCATCAACACCGCAGTCTTTACAGCGTTCCATGAAGCGTTCCTTTCCATAGGCGAAAATTGAGTTTGCGTATGTCAAGAAGACTATTGGTGCGGTAACTTTTTCGCGTAGGCGTTTTACCATGTTTAGAAGGTCGTCGGCGGTGCAACCGCGTGATAATGCGCGAACGCTGGCTTGCTGAATCACTATGCCGTCGGCGGCTGGGTCGGAGAAGGGGATGCCTATTTCAAATAAATCCACGCCCGATTCTTCCATTGCTATGATTAGTTTTTCGGTTGTTTCTATGTCTGGGTCGCCGCCCATTATGAAGGATATTAGAGCCTTCTTATCTTCGCTTTTTTTGCCAAACGCGTTTGATATTCTATTCATGAATGTCCACCCCCATGTATCTGGCTATGGACGCTACGTCTTTGTCGCCGCGTCCAGATAGGTTTACTACTATTATTTTGTCCTTACCCATTGCGCCCGCGATTTTTCTTGCGTGGGCTATGGCGTGCGCGCTTTCTATTGCGGGAATGATTCCCTCTGTGCGCGAGAGATAGTTAAATGCGTCTACTGCTTCGTCGTCAGTGACGGGTACATATTCGGCGCGGTGAGTGTCGGCTAAATATGCGTGTTCTGGGCCTACACCAGGGTAGTCCAAGCCCGCTGAAATAGAATACACGGGGGCTATTTGCCCGTACACATCTTGGCAGAAATAGGATTTCATTCCGTGTAGGATTCCTACAGTTCCGTTTGCCATTGTGGCGGCGTTTTTTGGGTGGTCTACGCCCAGCCCAGCCGCTTCACAGCCGATTAGTCGAACTTCCTTATCTTCCACGAAATCATAAAACGCGCCTATTGCGTTGCTTCCGCCGCCTACGCAGGCTATTACTGCGTCGGGAAGTCGCCCTTCCATTTCTAGCATTTGCGCTTTAATTTCCTCGCTAATCACTTTTTGAAAATCCCGAACCATCACAGGAAACGGGTGCGGCCCTACCGCCGAACCAACAATGTAATGCGTGTCGTCCAGTCGCGAAGCCCATTCCCGCAAAGTTTCATTAACAGCGTCCTTGAGCGTCATAGTTCCGCTGGTGACGGGGTGAACCTTCGCACCAAGCAATTCCATTCGGAAAACATTCAACGCTTGACGTTCTGTGTCTTCCTTGCCCATGAACACTTCGCATTTAAGCCCCATAAGAGCCGCTGCCGTAGCCGATGCCACACCATGCTGACCAGCCCCAGTTTCCGCAATAACCCGCGTTTTGCCCATCTTCTTGGCCAGCAGTGCTTGCCCCAGAACATTATTAATCTTGTGCGACCCAGTATGATTCAAGTCCTCGCGCTTCAAATAAATCTTAGCTCCGCCCAAGTCCTTAGTCATTTTTTCCGCAAAATAAAGCCTCGAAGGTCGCCCAGCATAATCATCAAGCAGCCCTTTCAACTCCGCCTGAAAAGCCCCGTCCTCCTTATAAAACAAATACGCCCGTTCCAACTCCTTCAGACTACTCATAACAGTTTCAGCGACATACTGCCCGCCATACTCACCAAACTTACCACGAGAATCACTCATATTACAGCTCCTTTTTTAAGGTCAAAAGATTTAAGGTCAAAAGATTTAAGACCTTGGGGACGCTGTCCCCAATACCCCTGCGAGGGGACTCGCCCCCTCGACCCCCATTTTTGGGGGATTTATTTGAGTGGGTTTAGTTATTATTGCAAGCTTGCCTTTTTGATTTTTTTTGAGGGTTTATTTTTGGGGGAATGCTTTTTTTGCTTCGGCTATGAAGTGGGTTATTTTTGAGGGGCATTTTATGCCGCTTGAAATTTCTACGCCACTGCTTGTGTCTACTGCGTAGGGGGTGATTGTTTTTATGGCGGTGGTTACGTTTTGCGGGGTTAGCCCGCCAGCTAGGAAGAAGGGTTTTGTTACCGTTCCGATTAAGTTCCAGTCGAAGGATTCGCCTGTGCCGCCGCTTTTGTGGTCTAGTAGGAGGTAATCGGCGGTGGAGGATTGCCATTTTTGTGCGTCGCCTTCTTTTTGTACAGATACGGCTTTTATGATGGGTGCGGGTTTGCCTGTTGCTATTATGGCGGCTTTTAGCGTCTTGATGAATTGCTCGTCTTCTGCGCCGTGTAGTTGGATTGCTTCAATTATGTCATCTCGCAATAGTTGTAGAATATTTTCGATTGTTTCGTTTACGAAAACGCCCACGGCGGTTATGTCTTTGCGAAGAGCCGACCTAAGTTCCTGTGCTTGTTGTGGTGTTACTTTGCGGCGGCTTTCTGCGAAAACGAAGCCGACGTAATCGGGTTTTGCGTCGTTTACGGCGTTTATATCGCAAAGGCGAGAAAGCCCGCAGATTTTTATTGCACAGGAAATAGCATCTGGCTTTGAGACGTTCGTGTGGATGCCGTCGCATGTGGTCAGCGGGAGGTGTTGTGTCATAGTGTGCGCCCTCTTAGTGCTTCGATTGCCGCTTTTTTGTTGTCGCTTCGCATTATGCTTTCGCCTATTAACGCCGCGTCTGCGCCTATTTCGCGGAGTTTTTCGATGTCTTCTGCGCGGCTTAGTCCGCTCTCGGAAACAAAAATTACATCTGGCGGAACGAGTTTTTTTAGGCGTTCGCTTAGGGTGATGTCAACCTCGAAAGTTTTTAGGCAACGATTATTCACGCCAATCACCCGCGCCCCTGCGGATAACGCCATTTCAACTTCGTGTTCGTCGTGAGTTTCCACTAGCGCGGAAAGCCCGACTTCATGTGCAATTTCCAGATACTCCGAAAGCGTAGCCTTATCCAAAATGGAGCAAATAAGCAAAACCGCGCTTGCGCCAAGAATTTTGGCTTCGTAAATCATGTAGCTATCTACGGTAAAATCTTTGCGTAGCAAGGGAGTTTTTACTGTATCGGCAATTTCGCGTAGGTAGTTATCACTTCCCTTAAACCAGAATGGCTCTGTAAGCACGGAGATAGCCGCCGCGCCTGCCGCCGCGTAATCCCTAGCGATTTCGACATACGGGAAATTCTCGGCAATAATCCCCTTAGAAGGCGAAGCCCTTTTAACCTCGCAGATAAAAGAAATATCGTCCCCTCGCAAAGCCGCCTCAAACGGAAAATCAAAAGATACCCCCGCCGCAACACGCACCGCTTCGCGTCTCACTTCCTCAAAAGAACGCAATCGCTTCTGCTCCTCAACCCGTTCCCTAGTACGCAAAGCAATTTCCTGCAAAATATCCAAAACCATCAACCCCAATCTTTAAAATCCCACTCAACAAAAGGCACAAAAATAAAGTTTTTTGAAGAGGGGGGATTGGGGGGAGAAACTTTTGTTCACAAAAGTTTCTTCCCCCAAGGTCTTAACCTTCATTAGAACGAATAATAAATTCTTCCAGTTTCTTTAGCGCGTTACCGCTATCAATAACTTCGTTTGCTACCTGTACTGCGTCGTTTATTGATGCGTGTTTGCCTGATATGAACATTGCGGCGGCGGCGTTTAGTATCGCGGCGTTGCGCCTTGCGTCTTTTTTGCCGCTTAGTAGGGACTTTAGTATTTCTGCGTTTTGGGCTGGCGCGCCGCCTTGTAGTTCTTCTTTTTGACAACGGGGTAAGCCGAATTGTTCGGGGGTTATTGTGTAGGATTTTACCCAGCCGTCTTTTACTTCGCAAACTTGGGTTGGCGCGGAAAGGGAAATTTCGTCGATTCCGTCTTCGCCGTGAACTACCATTGCGTTTTTTACGCCTAGGTTGCACAGGACTTGGGCTAGTGGTTTAACTAGGTCGCGGTCGTATACGCCCATTAGTTCCATTTTCGCGCCAGCAGGATTTGTTAAAGGGCCAAGAATGTTGAAGACCGTGCGAATCGCAAGTTCGCGGCGAATGGGCGCGACGTATTTCATAGCGATATGGTAATTCTGCGCAAACAGAAAGCAGATTCCTATTTCGCTTAAAAGTTGCGCGCTTTTTTCTGGCGGAATGTTAATGTTTACGCCCAATGTCTCCAGAACATCAGCCGCGCCGCATTTTCCCGACGCGCTACGATTTCCGTGTTTTGCAACAGGGATTCCCGCCGCCGCCGTGATTATTGCCGCCGCTGTGGAAATATTGAATGTGTTTGCGTGGTCGCCGCCTGTTCCTACAATTTCGAGTGCGTCTACGTCGTGCAGAAGCCTTACGCAATGCGCCCGCATTCCCGATGCTGACGCGGTGATTTCTGTTGTAGTTTCGCCCTTTAGGCTAAGTGCTGTAAGATACGCACTCATTTGTACTGGCGAAGCCTCGCCATTCATAATCTCGTGCATAACGCCTTCCGCCATATCATAGGATAAATCTTCCTTGCGCGAAAGTGCTAAAATAGCGTCTTTAATCATGCCAAACCTCCCAACAGATACACTTTTCAAGGCACAAAAAAGTCCTTGGCAAGCAAAAAAATGCTTTACCAAGGACGAATTAATAAATCCGCGGTGCCACCTTGATTCACGGCAAAAAGCCGCACACTTAGCGAGATACAAACATATCCCCGACAACTAACGTATGCCCACACGTCATGGAATACTTGGAAGTTTTTCACGTTAAAAATCTTTTCACGCCAAAAATCCTTTAACCCATGCCCTCAGCGACCCATTTAACAATCTGCATTTCTGCTCGGATTCCAGCTACCCGAACTCTCTGGCGGAGCAATGCTCCAAAGCGCATATACTGTTTTTATTTTCGCATCAACGGTTTGAATATTAAGTTAGACCAATTGAATCACACATCAAAGAAAATGTCAAGATAAACGATTTCCGCAGTGCGC
>WQVV01000150.1 GCA_009785665.1 Defluviitaleaceae bacterium | reverse complement strand
CTAGTAACTCTCTTAAAAAATCAAATCTCCCCATGTGGAAGAACCCCTCTCTCTCTGACTGTACAGTATTTTGACATGTCTGTTTGCGATAGCGGCAAACCGTTTAACATGCGTTTTACAATTCCGGGCAGAAATCTGTTGTACTTTACTTCCAGTAGCATTGGACTGTATGCTTCTTTTCCGTAGGTGGCGGTTAATGGCTCGTAGTGAAAAGGTAAACTTTCATCCGTAGAAAATGGCGGGCTGTCGAATGTTATTCTAACATTGCCAGCGTCGTATACATATGCTTCGCGTCTGTAGGCGAATACCGCTGTTGCGCGAAGTCCTTTTAATCGCTGAACCATTGCCAGCGTTTGCCATAGTGGGGCTTCTTCGCTTGTAATAAACGCCAAATCGCCCATTTTGATTTTTTGGTATTGCTCCTTAGTAATTGTCATGGTATCTTTGTAGGCGACGATTCCTTCTTTATGCTTTCGCTCTAGTCGAATGAAAGATTGGTCGTCATTGTAATAACGAATGCGGAATTTATCCCGAACGAATCGCCCTAGGTGTTTTCCGTAATACGAACTATCGTAGCGGTCGTCTAGGTATAAATTATTTACGATGTAGGATTGTCCATGTGGGTCAGACTTCATAATACCCGATACTCTTGCGCGTAGCAACGCCGCTGTATGTTCGTTGATTCTATATTTGTGTTCATGTCTGAATCGCAATTGTTATCACCTTTTTCCATTTTATCTTGGGGGGCTTTATCATGAAAAGATTTATTGTTTTAGCACTTGCACTCGTGGTTTTGGTTGGAGCAGCTTTATTCCTTGACGCTAACCCGATTGGAACTATTATGCCCGAAAGCGTTGCGGTAGAGGTTTTCGCTATTGTTGACGAAAACCAATCGCTTTCCGTCGCGTTTTCGGAGACGGAGCATTTTTTTGCTGATGGGGTTACTGTTTCAATTTCTGCGTCAAATTCACGCGCAACGATTCATTATACACTAGATGGGTCACAACCTACAAGATATTCTAAGATTTATACTTCGCCATTAAATTTTAACACTAACGAACGCGTTGATGTTTCAGTTTTACGGGCGATTGCGGTCTATGGTGAAGAAGTTTCGCAAACACTTACGCATACATTTTTTGTGGGTTGGGGCGTTCATGAACGCTTTGACACGTTGGTATTTTCGTTTGCGATTGAACATGATTACTTATATTGCTTCTACACGGGCATCATGGTTGAGGGCATTACGCGGCAAAATTTTATTTTAGAAAATCCAGGGGCTCCTATAAATCCGCTTTCGCCCGCGAATTTTACTTGGCGTGGACGCGAAAGCGAACGCCCTGTTTATATGGAAGTTTTTAATCCTAATGGCGAACTTGTTCTGGAGCAAGCCGCAGGGTTGCGGATTTTTGGTTCGTGGTCGCGTGGGGAAAGAATTAAGTCATTGCGGATTATTGCTAGGCGGGAATATTCGCCACATGCAGGCAGATTTAATTATGGGTTCTTCCCTAACGATTTAATGCGTGATGGTTTTGATACGCCTATTACGAGGTACAATACTTTAATTTTGCGAAATGGCGGAAACGACCGTCAGCACGGAATTTTGCGAAATGAATTAGGCTCGGAACTTGCACGACGTGCTGGATTTTTGGAAGTAACCCCTGCCCGTGCGGCAACGGTTTTTATTAATGGGGAATTTTACGGCTTTAAATGGCTTCAAGTTCGTGTGGATACGCATTTCTTTCAAGAGTTATACGGCACGCCATCACGCGATTTTGACGTTATCGGGCGCGGAGAATGGTGGTTTAGAAATGCCACAGAAGAACAGGAATTGGCGTTGACGCTAAAAAATAGCTTTGCCTTCCGTGACCTTACAAATGATGCTGTTTTCGCACAGCTTGAGACAATTGTTGATGTGGAAAATTTATTGTGGTACTACGCATTTCAAATATTCTTGGGCAATGGCGACTGGCCGTATAATAATCTTCGCAGATGGAGATACACAGGCGAACAATTCGAGGGAGCAGCCCCCGAACTAGACGGACGTTGGAGATATGCAATGTTCGATTTAGACCAGACTTTTGGGCTTTTTGGACAAAATTATCGTCGTCCAACTTTCCAATATGTACTAACGCATGATAACGACCGTGGTCAGCTTATTCGGGCGATTCTGCAACGTCAAGATATGGCAGAACTTTTTACAATGATGATGTGTGATATTGCTGCAAATGTTGTAAATTACGAAATCGTTCGCGAGGTTCTGGAAGAACTTTACGGCGCGGCTTATAACGAAATGGGCTTTACTATGGATGCGGGCCTTCTTAATCCTTGGGTAAGTAGACATTCTATTGGTGGTTATCACGAACGGACATTGCATTTCGCTGAGCGCAGATACGATTTTATGTTTGATAGCCTAGCGCAGTTGTTTGACTTCGAGCGGGATATGTTTGACGTTTTTGTTGTTGGTGGAAAGGCTAATATTGGGTCTTCGCAAGGGGTTACTTCTTCGCGTTATTTTGCGCATTTGACCATTCCTGTATCGCCAGCTTTGCCGCAGTTCACAGCGTTTGACCATTGGATTCTTAACGGCGAGCGTGTTTACGATGAAACAATTTTTGTAACTTACGCTGATGCTGTAAATGGGGCAGTGGAAATCGAATTAGTAACGCGTCCAGATGTTCCGCTGATTATGATTCATTCTGCCGTTGACGCGGATTACGGCAACAGGCTTGTGCTGGTAAACACAACCAACAGCCCCCTTCGCACAGACGGGCTTTTCCTTAGCAATAACCGTCAAAATCTTCAACGCTTCATGCTCCCAGCGGTGACAATCGAACCAAACGGCACTTTAGAATTTGTAGGAAACAGTAGCCGCAATCAAGCCGACCTGTTCCAAATAAGAATGAATTTTAACGTGCGCGACGGCAGACGAATTTTTCTCTCAGACATAGACGGCAATATTCTGGATAGTTTTATCATTTTGTGATATTGTTAAGGGAAGGAGTAAAATTTTTTGCAAAAGACCTCTTGTGTTAGTTAAACAAGAGGTCTGGTAAAGGAGCAAATGTTTTGGATTACTTAGATTACGTTTATGAAGTAATATCGGAAACGGTTACATTTGGCACGGTTGGGGTTATTATTGGCGTTGCGTTGTCGATTTTCCTAGTCATTATGAAACTTAATCCGCTTACGTCTATGTTTCTTGGGGCGATTGTTGGGGCTTTTATTGGCGGGGCCAACCTTGAACAGGTTTTGATGAACATTGTTGTTTCGGGTGGGCATAGTGTTATGTTAGTAAACGCCCGAATTTTAGCGTGTGGTGTTTTGGCGGGCGTTTTAATTGAAACAGGCGCGGCAGAAACAATCGCAAAAACAATTGTTAAAACTTTGGGCGAGAAGGCGGCGTTGCTTTCGCTGGCTTTGGCGGCTATGGTTATTTTGGCGGTGGGGGTTTTCATTCCTATCTCTGTTATAATTCTCGCGCCTATCGCGCTTTCGGTTGCTAAGAAAACTAATGTATCTAAGTATGCCGCGCTTTTGGCTCTTTCTGGCGGGGCTAAGGCTGGGAATATTATTTCGCCTAATCCTAATGCGGTTACCGCCGCTGATGTTTTTGGGCTTCCGCTTAGTCAAGTTATGTTGGGAGGAATTGGGCCTTCCATTATCACGCTGATTGCAACGGTTTTGGTTGCAAGCTTGCTAAAGAAAAAAGGCCCTATGGTTGAATCTGAAGATTTAGATGTTGATGATAATAAGGCCGATTTACCGCCGTTTCATAAGGCGTTTGTCGCGCCTTTTTTGGCATTGTTCTTGCTGTTTGTTACGCCGCTTGACCCATTTTTTGCGTTACCAATCGGGGCTTTTGCAGGAATTATTGTTATGGGCAAATGGCGCGAAACAATTTCCCTTGTAAATGCTGGAATCACTCGCATGATGCCTATTGTTCTGATGCTTATTGGCGCGGGCGCACTTGGGCAGTTGATTCAGCAATCTTACTTCCCTAGCATGGTTGCTGATGGGCTTTATGCTATTGGTATTCCTACGCTCTTCCTCGCGCCTATTTCGGGTTCTATTATGGGGACGGCTACTGGCTCGGCGGCTATTGGAGTTTTGTTGGCTTCCAATTCTTTTGCCGATACGCTTTTAGCCGCTGGTATTCCCGCGCTTGCTTCCGCCGTTATGATTCATGCGGGGGTTATGTTTATGGATGTTGTTCCACATGGTAATTACTTCTTAGCAAGCCAGCAAAGCATGAAAGTTACCATGATTGACCGCATTAAAGTTATGCCTTACGATGCAATTGTTGGTTTTGTACTGGTTGCATCGGCTACAATTATTCACGGGTTTATTCTGTCATGAGTACGAAATCGCGGTTGCTTTCGCTTTTGGAAGACAATCGGGGGGAAAGTATTTCGGGCGAAAATATTGCGCGGCAACTTAATGTAAGCCGCACTGCAATTTGGAAAGCCGTGAAAGAACTTGAGAAAGACGGATATGTAATTTCGGCAGTAACTAATAAGGGTTACTGCCTTTCAGCGGAAAATGATATTTTGTCTGTGGAGGGTATTTCAAAATTTTTGCATCGGAAAGATGTGAAAGTTTTGGTATACCCTTCTTTGGATTCAACACTTACTAAAGCAAAGCAGTTGGCAATCTCTGATGCCGAACACGGCACAGTTATTATCGCAGACCACCAGACCGCTGGGCGCGGACGTTATGGTAGAAGCTTTTTTTCACCGCAGGGGCATGGTATTTATATGGGGGTTATTTTAAGACCTTCGTTTATTCGGTTAAGCTCCCCTACCTTGGTTACGGCATTTGCGGCGGTGGCGGTGTGCGAAGCTGTTGAAACAGTGGCAAATTGCAATCCGCAAATTAAATGGGTGAACGATGTTTTCCTAGGCGGAAAGAAAATTTGCGGCATTCTCACCGAGGCCGTTTCAGACTATGAAAGCGGTGGGATTCAATGGGTAGTTACAGGGATAGGCGTGAATTTCACAAAACCAAAAGAGGGAATCCCCAGCGAATGGGAAGATATTATCGGGGCAGTTTTTTCTAATGAAAATGAAAAACCGTCAACAACAAGAAATCAACTAGCCGCAGAAATAATCAACCGCATGATGGAAATTGAATCCAAAGACCCAAACGCCGAACACAATTTAATGGAAAATTACAAAAAGCGCATGATGATGCTAGGCGAAAGAATTGTAGTAACAAACACAGGCGGCAAGCAATCGTATGAAGCCACCGCCATTGATATTGATGACGCAGGGCAACTGATAGTAAAAATGGATAACGGCGAAATTCTTTCGTTGTCGTCGGGTGAAATTAGTATTAAACAGGCTTTTAGGCACGCGTAAAATTTACGTCATATATCTCCCTTTCTCGCATATGATATTGTATCAGTACAATTCAAATTGCGAAGGGAGATTTTTTTATGGACTATCAAAACCTTTACAAAGACATCGCTGAACGCACTAAAGGTGACATCTACATAGGAGTAGTCGGGCCAGTGCGTACAGGGAAATCTACGTTTATCAAGCGGTTTATGGACTTATTAGTAATTCCCAACATCGAGAACAGTTATAGCAAAGAACGCGCAACAGACGAACTTCCGCAAAGCGCGGCAGGTCGCACAATCATGACAACAGAACCAAAGTTCGTACCAAACGAAGCAGTAGAAATTCAACTAGACGATGTAGCAACCTTCAAAGTGCGCATGATTGATTGTGTAGGTTATCTAGTACCAGGGGCAATGGGGCATTTAGACGGGGAAACTCCACGCATGGTATCAACACCATGGGCAGAGGACAGAATGCCATTCGCCGAAGCCGCAGAAATGGGAACAAGAAAAGTAATCAACGACCATTCCACAATAGGCATAGTGCTAACCACCGACGGCAGTATCTCGGAGATTTCCCGCGAAGACTACATAGAGGCAGAAGAACGAGTAGTTCGCGAATTGAAACACATAAACAAGCCATTCGTAATTCTACTAAACACCCAATCGCCCTTCTCCCCCGAAACAGAAAAGCTTCGCGACGACCTTTCCGACAAATACAACGCCCCCGTAATGGCATTAAACTGCGCTCAATTAAAAATCGAAGACATTCACGCCGTAATAGAACGCGTACTCTACGAATTTCCAGTACAAGAAATCCGTTTGAACTACCCCAGATGGATTGAAACTCTTCCACTAGAACACTGGCTAAAACAAAGTTTCATAAGCGCGGTAAAACAAATGGTAGTAGGTGTAGGCAAGCTACGAGAAATGCGTAGCCATCTAGCCGCATTAGAAGACAACGAACACGTAAAAAAGGCCCACCTAGAACGAATCGCTCTAGGTGAAGGCACAGTACACATAGAACTAAACGTAGACGAATCCCTCTTCTACCGAATCCTAAGCGAAACCACAGGCATGGACATTGCTGGCGAGTACCAACTAATCTCCACAATAAAAGTCCTAGCCGAAGCGAAAAAAGAATTTGACAAAATAAAATTCGCATTAGAAGAAGTACGCCGCAAAGGCTACGGCATAGTAACCCCAGCCACCGACGAAATGAAACTAGAGCCACCTGTTCTAGTAAAGCACGGCTCCAAATACGGCGTGAAAATTCGCGCCAGCGCACCAAGCATACATCTAATTCGTGCCGACATAGAAACCGAGGTATCCCCATTAGTAGGCAACGAAAAACAAAGCGAAGACCTAATCACCTACATCAACCAAGAAATGAGCGACGACCCAAGCAAGATTTGGGACTTAAACATGTTTGGCAAGTCCATGCACGAGATGGTGCGTGACGGGTTACAGAACAAATTATTCCGTATGCCAGAAACTGCACAAATGAAATTTCAAGAGACTTTACAACGCCTTATCAACGAAGGTTCAGGCGGGTTGATATGTATTATCTTATAAGAGATTAAACCCTTGGGGAAAACAAACCTATTATTCGCAATTCAAAACCGCCATGTGTGTCGTGAACCGCATGGCGGTTTTTATTTACTACACAACCGTAACTGGCTTCGAGACGTATACGCAGCTTACCAATACATGTAATCGGCGAAACGCGGCTGTGCCGCTCGCCCGCTCTTGATTTTTCTTCAAAACACAGCTATCATATGATTCTAGGATATGTCTTACGTGATGGGGGCGTTAATGGATAAACAGGGTGGCGTGTCGATGACGGAGCCTCGAATCCAAGAGCTATTGAATTTTGGGAATGAAAATATATTACTGTGGGACGCTGATGGAACTATAGTAGACGTGAACTTGGCAACGGTAGATTTTTTTGGCGTGCCAACAAAGGAAGCGTTTCATAAGAAGAATAGCGAATTACAGCCTGAATATCAGCCGAATGGTGAATTATCCAAAACGGCTATGCATAAATGGGTAAAGCTCGCCTTTGAAAAAGGGGAGGCTTCTTTTGATTGGCTTTATCTAAAATTAAGCGGGCGGCATGTGGATTGCCGAATTGAAATGCAAGTGGGCGATTATCGCGGAAAAGAAGTAGTATGCGCAACGGTGGTAGACCGTTTTGCGGTGGCTCGCGAAAGAAATGAAAACACCGAAGAGGGCAGTTCGTGGCGAGTAAGCGACAAGATGCATATAATGCTAGACGCAGTTCCTATTGGCTGTTGGTTGTATACTATGGAGGGCGAAGCAATCGACTGCAACCAGTATGCGGTGGATATGT
>WQVV01000149.1 GCA_009785665.1 Defluviitaleaceae bacterium | reverse complement strand
TAATCTTGTTTTTCTCTTGCTGTTCTCTTGCTGTTGAATATCCGAGGGCTTTTTTGTGTACATACTTACAAGTGACACCTATTCCCATTTTATAGCAGTTTCCTAGCATATAAAAAAGCGGCAAAGCCGCATTTCGCCGACGACCTGCATTGGCAAGCTAACACATACGTCTCGAAGCCATAAACAATTTCCTAGCCTATAAAAAACTCTTGACATTCATTTTAGACAATTGTATCATTGATGCAAGACGCGTGTCTAAAATAGAATTGTAACAATGATGAAAAGCTATCGGACGCGAGGTTTGACATCATGAATCTATAATTATGTAGGAGGTAAAAGAAATGCGAAACAGAATTTCATCCATTGTAGGCATGAAAAAAACGAGTATTGCAATTGTCTGTATGGCTTTGGGTGTTCTATTTGGGGCGGGGGTTGTTTTTGCCGAACCAATTCCAGTACGTGTGAACGTCAATGGGTCGGAGCTTATATTAGACCAGCCAGCAGTCATTGTAAACGATAGGACACTGGTACCAATTCGCGCTATTTCCGAAGAACTCGGTGCTAATGTTGAGTGGGATGATGCAGCGGAAACCATTACAGTAACAAGGTACGACATAACAGTCACGATTCAAATAGGAAGCAACATTCTTATAAGGAACGGCGAGCAAATAACGCTTGATGTTCCCGCGCAGATAATAGGCGGCAGAACTTTAGTGCCATTGCGCGCTATCGCAGAAAGTTTTGGCGTGGAAGTGGATTGGGACTCAAGCACAAGTACAGCGTTAATCAACGGAGATGATGTTGGTGTAAGTTTTTCAGAAGCCAACATCAATTCCGCTGGATTGTTTGATGGGCGTTATGAATTAGCTGGTGGCGACATCAGAACGATTTTAGGAATTGATGATTACACTTTGGGGACGGTAAGCTCTTACGACCTTGGCTATGAATATAATCTAGTCCATTATGTACAGTGGCAAGTAATTGACACATTAGGGCAGGAGATTCGATTAAGCCATTTCGGAGTAACAACCCTTGGCAATGTTTTTGGCACACAAACAGGAGATGCATTGTTTGTCACTATGACAAGCGAAATTACGGGCGGCAGACCACGCGGCGGCCCTGTTGAAGAATCAAGGTGGTTGTATATAGACACTGGCTACGCCGAAAATATAGATTCAACGTCTCCATCTCGATGGTACAGAGTTTTTCAACTTGACTGAGCGGCACAGCCGCATTTCGCCGATGACCTGCATGGCAAGCTAACACATACATCTCGAAGCCATGAACAGTTTTCTAGGCAAAAAAGCAGTAGCCCTTTTGCGGGGACTACTGCTTTTTATTTTTGCCTAGGAAACTGCATCTGGCTTCGTGGTGTATGCGCGGCTTGCTAATGCAGGAAAACGGCGAAATGCGGCTGTGCCGCCTACATATTTATGAACATTAACCAGTAGCCGCTATCGCCGCGTTTGGGGCTGTCGTTGGCGTTGGTTTTGAATTGTGTAAAGCCTAGGCGTTTTACTTTGCTGCGAATGTCTGGCGCAAATTCGCCAGGTAGACCTATGATATATTGTGTGGTTTCTTCGCAAAGCCCTAGTATTATATGACCGTGGGTGGTGTATGCAGATAACACGAATGGCTCTTGTAGTAGATTGGGACGGTTGTGTGGTAGGGGGACTGTGTCTGACTCGGATAGCTGTACCCATTTTGTTTCGCGAGTTTGTTTTACGAATGGATAAATTGGCTCTTTGCTTGCGAAGATGGATATTATTGCTTCCATGTCTTCGGTGCGTGATGGAGAGTGGGCTACTGTTTGATGGTTTAGGTCTTGTAGGGCTTCGCGAAATTCTTCTGCTATTGTCTTGCGCGAGATTGGTTTTGCTCCCTTTGGTTTGCTTGCCTTTGGTGCGGATTGTCTTGGTGGTGGGGTGGGTTTTGGTTCGGGTGGCGGCGATGGTGGGGCTGGTGCTGGAGGGAGTTCGATAGGTGGTTCTGGTATGAATTTTAATTCTGGTTCGATTGTTAGTGGTTCGGGTTTTGGTTTTGGCGGTGGTGAGGTCTTTTGTTTGGGTTGTGGTTCTGGTTTTGGCTCTGGCTTGGGTTTGGGAGGTGGTGGGGATTCCGTTGTTGCTGGTTTGGATTTGGGCTTTGACGTAGGGGTTGGTTTTGATTTTGGGGACGGAGCGGGTTTTTCTTCCACTATTGGTTCGGGTGCTACTGGTGTGGGTTTTTGTGGAGGTGTGGGTTCTTCTGTCGCTACCGCGATTGTTTCGGGGGTTGGCGGTGGTGCAGGTTCTTCTATCTTGGCTGGCTCTATTGGCGCAGGTTCAAGTGATGGTGGTTTTTCTATTGTGACTGGTTCTGGAGCGGGTGGAGAAGGAAGGGATTCTATTGCGACGGGTGCGAGTTCAGGGGGAGGGGAGGGGATTGGTTCTGGTTTAGGTGCTGGTTCTTTTATTGCGATTGGTTCGGGTTCAAGTGGTTGCTTTTCTATTGTGACTGGTTCTGGTTGAGGTGATGACAGTTTTTCTATCACGATTGGTTCAGGTTCAAGTGGTGGCGGTTCTTTTATTACGATTGGCTCTGGTTCAAGTCGTGGCGGTTCTTCTGCCGTGACTGGTTCTGTTTTTTGAAGTGGTTCGGGTATGGGTTCTTTCTTTACTTCTACTGCTTCCGTCGTTTCCTCTGCTATTGGTTCTGGTTTGGGTTCGGGTGGCGGCGGTGGCTCTGGTTTTGGTGGTGGGGTGGGGGTTGATACTTTTACAGGTTCTAATACAACTGTTATTTCTTTTTCGGGTGGTTTTTCTTTTGGCTTTTCTGGTGGTGGTTTTGTTGGTTCTTTTTCTATTTTCTTTGCAGATTCTTTTTTCACTTCTTTTTCTTTTGTGGCTTTTGTTGGAACGTGAAAACCACTTCGCCATGAAACGGGTCTATCTCGATAGCCGCATAGTGGGGATATTACTGCCTTGGATATATCAGACACCATTACAGCCACGGCGGTTAGTTCGTTTATATTGTAACCTTCTAGTATTGCACGGTCTACGTCCTTTCGTATTTCGGCTTTGCCTTTTGTGTCTACGTTTAGGTTGCATATGTGTACACCTGCGTAGCGTCCGTCTTTCGGGAAAATCATGTACACACTAAATCTTGTTTCTGTGCGAATGTCCTGCGCCCATACAGATATTTTTACCATGCCGTCTCTGTCTTCTACCACGCAACGGCCTGCGGGGGTTCTTCCTTTGAAATCATAGCCTGTGGCTTCGCTCTCCAGCGGCATAAAATATCGCGTGTATGCCATACGGCACCTCCATTATTTCGTGTCATCTTTCATAATATTTATGCTGTTCTGTAATTGTTCATTCGCATATAATCTGCTATGATGGTGCAGAGGTGAGAATATGCTAAAAAATCTTTTTAAAAAGCGAAAGAAAAAACGGGTTATTTGTGGTGCAGAAGCAATATTTACGCACATACAGTCAACGATAGATATTAATATTTCCACCTACATTGTTATTTTGTACGCAGACCAAAAACATACATTGGGGCTGTCAAGTGACTTTGAGTTGCCGCGGGGCAAAAAAGACAAGGAAACAGGCAGATGGGCAAACGAGAAATTTTATATTAATGAAAAAGAATTTGCCACTTTTGAACAATTCAAATCGGAAGCCCATATAGGCAACGAACTTTTTGCCAATATTCAAAGTGGAATTGAAATAATAGAGGTAGACGGGGAAGTACCATATATTCTCCACGATTTTGAAGATTATATTGTGATTGATGAATAGGGCGTGTTGCCACTACGCAAGTAGCACACCCCAATTAAAAACGGACATCTCTTTTTTTGAAGTGTCCGTTTTTTTCGCAATAAAGTAACTGGCTTCGAGACGTATGCATAGCCTACAATACATGCAATCGGCGAAAAGCGGCTGTGCCGCTGCCGCCCGCCTGCAATTGTTCATTTGCGTATGATGTGATATTATTGTTTTGAAGGAGTGAAAATATGGGAAAATTATTCGGAACAGACGGCGTTCGCGGCGTTGCAAATACCGAACTTAAACCCGAAACAGCATTCAAACTAGGTCGCATTGGCGGATATGTTTTGACAAAGGAAGCGGGGCTTCCGAAAATTTTAATCGCAAAGGATAGCCGTCGCAGTGGCGATATGCTGGAAGCCGCATTAACAGCAGGATTGTGTTCTATTGGAGCGCAAGTTTTTTATGCGGGGGTTCTGCCTACGTCTGGGGTTGCGTATCTTGTTAAAAAGTACAATTTGGACGCGGGTGTTATGATTTCTGCGTCGCATAACAAAATGGCGGATAACGGCATAAAATTTTTCAACAATCAAGGCTTTAAGCTACCCGACGCACTAGAAGATGAAATCGAAGCCCTAATCGAAAAAACGAAAATACAAGGCGACAAGCTACCACGCCCCATAGGCGAAGACGTGGGCATGGTACATCAAAGCCCCAACGCAACAGAAGATTACGCGGCATTCCTATTATCAACAGTACAGGGGTTACAACTGAACGGTTTAAAAATCGTCCTAGACTGCGCAAACGGCGCGACATCGTACATGGCAACAGATATTTTCAAAAATTTGGGTGCGGAAGTTATAACAATTCACAACGCACCAAACGGCTCTAATATCAATGAAAATTGCGGCTCTACCCATATGGAAAGCCTACAAGCCCGCGTTAAAGCGGAGCAAGCAGACATTGGAATAGCCTTCGACGGCGACGGCGACAGAATGCTTGCAATATGCGAAAAGGGCAAGTTTATCGACGGCGACGCGATTTTGGCAATATGCGGCCTTGATATGAAGGAACGCGGCAAGCTGAACACAATAGTAGCAACAGTAATGAGCAATCAAGGCTTTGAAATTTTTTGCCGTGACAATGGAATAACCCTATACCGCACCGATGTTGGCGACAGATATGTACTAGAAAAAATGCTTGCCGACGACCTCCCGCTAGGCGGCGAGCAATCTGGTCATGTAATCTTCCGCGAACACAGCACCACTGGCGACGGAATTTTAACAGCATTACAATTGCTTTCGGTGATGGTGCGGAAAAATCAGTCATTATCGGCTCTTGCGGGGGTTATGGAAACTTTTCCACAGGTGTTGGTAAACGCCACTGTGTCGAATAAACGCAAGCCAGAACTTCCCTACTGCCCAGAAATAATAGCGGCGCAAGCAGAAATAGAAACTGCCCTCGCTGGCGAAGGACGAATTTTAGTACGCGCATCAGGCACAGAACCAGTTGTCAGAGTTATGCTGGAGGGGCGCGACCTAGCTAAAATCAAGGGCTTCGCAGAAAGTCTTGCAAATGTCATAGAAAAATCCTTGGAAAGCTAAAGAAATTTTCCCATCATGCCGATATAATGATTGTATAGGTATTGTAGTTTACGATACAGCATATTCGGAAGCGGCAAAGCCGCAATTATGAGGGGAGAATTTTTATGGACATTAGTAGCGCAACCCAATTACTAAGTGGGCTAAACAATCAGCAACCAAACCAAACGAGTTCGCCAATACCTGGCGCGCCACCTGCAAGCCCTGCACCTACATCCAATGACGTAGGAACAGATTTCGGCGCGGCAGGTACTTATCAGCAAGGGCAACAAGCCCCTGTAGCAGAAACTTTTGCACCAGATATGGGCAGAGTTCGCGAACTTTGGAACAGCCATCAAGACCGCGTGGATTCTTTCCGCCGCATGGTGGAACAACTTCTAGGTCAACAAGCAGAACGCCAAGGTCTTGCCGACGGCTGGAACTTACGTGACATTGAAATCACACCAGAAATGCGTGCCGAAGCAAATGAAATGCTAGGTGAAGGCGGCTACTTTAGCGTAGAAGAAACAGCCGCACGTATGCTAGATTTCGCAGTTGCCTTAACAGGCGGCGACCCAGCAAGAATAGAAGTAATGCGCGACGCAGTACAACGCGGCTTTGCACAAGCAGAGCGTATGTTCGGCGGCGAGTTGCCAGAAATCAGCCACCAAACACTAGAAGCAGTTATGAACGGCTTCGACGAATGGGCGGAAGCAGGTTCAGCATCTGCAATCACATTGTTAAATCGTTAATTCGTAATTGCGGTCTTGACGCGTAATCTTTCGCAGATTCCGCGTCAAGCACGGAATGACGAATACATTATCCGAGAGGAGCGATTGTTATGACAATCCAAAATATCGCACAAAATCAAATGAGCCCCGCAATGATGCGTTTGGCCAGTGGAAATCGTATTAACTCTGCCGCAGATGATGCAGCAGGACTTGCAATTGTGCAAAACATGACTTCGCAAATTCGCGGCCTTGACCAAGGCACACGCAATACAATGGATATGCAAGCCATGATTAGTACAGCAGAAGGCGGTTTGGACGTAGTTTCTGACAGCTTAAACAGAATCCGCGAGCTTAGTGTTCAAGCCCTAAACGGCACAAACACAGACGCACAACGCGCCATGATTCAAGAAGAAATTGGTCAGTTAGCGCAAGGCATTCAATCTGCTGTTAGCGGAACTCAATACAATACAATGAATCTGCTTGACGGTTCTGTTCAAAACGCAAACACCGCATCCAGCCCAGACGGCACAGGCGCAATCGTAAACATTAACGATATGTCTTCAATTGCACAAGCAATGACAGCAATAGCTGAAGACGGCACTTTCGACCTAAATGCGATTGACAATGCAATCCAACAAGTAGCAGGCGAGCGTGCAAACCTAGGCGCGTTACAAAATCGCATGGACTACACAGCAAACGCTAACTCCATATCCAGCATCAACCTAGCAGACGCAAGAAGCCGCATAGCCGACGCAGATATGGCAAGAGAAATGATGAACTTGCAACAAGATTTGGTTATGAACCAAATGCAAATTCTAATGCAACGACAAGCCCAAGAACAAAACGAAAACAGCGCGCAACGCTTAATGTCTACTGGTATGCAATAAAACTTAATATCAATCCCTTTAAAGGGGTATTGCAAATACAATTTGCAATACCCCTTTTCGTTGCCCTCATTTTGAGAGACTTCATATCTCATAATTCGATTGCTTTTCAACTTGACATTTGATAGGTCGAACTGCATAATACGTTTTATGTTTTTGAAACAATTTACAGGAAGGGAAATTTAGTAATGAAAAAATTAATCATTGTACTTACGCTGATGTTTGTGACAACATTAGCACTAGCAAGCTGTGGGGAGGGTAACTCTTCCACAAGAGCTACAAGAGAAGACCTTGTGGGCGTGTGGGTAGTTGACAGCGGTTCGGGGCGAGGAACAACTTTATCTCTTAATGACGACGGAACAGGTCGCCGCGGAGGATTCCCTGGCGAAACATTTGACTGGTCGATGAGTGGCACAACTTTGCGCATTAACCGACGCAATGCTCCTGCTCGCGAAGAATCAAACGAACGCTGGCGTTTTACCATTGAAGGTGACGTTCTTCGTTTGGAAAGCCGTCAGCAAACGGGTTTAACCCGCACTCATTTTAGAGACGGCGCATTGGGCGAGCCAGACCCTGCCATAATAGGCATATGGGCATGGAATACGAATGCATATTGGGAATATCAATTCGATGCCGACGGCAGCGGCCGCAGAGGCGAACACGGAAGCTTCACCGCATTCACATGGGGCGTAACTGATGAAACACTACGAATCCGCTTAAACTCTACACCCAACGTCGCTGGGGTACTTCGTAACGAAAGCTGGCGTTTCACCATTGGCAGTGGTGATAATGGCGAAACTCTCCGCCTAGAAAGCATGAATAAT
>WQVV01000148.1 GCA_009785665.1 Defluviitaleaceae bacterium | reverse complement strand
CTTTCGGCATTCAACCCGAATTTATTAGAACGCCCGCAAATTATAGCGGCAAACAAAGCCGACCTTCCACTAGACGAAACGCAAATAACAGAACTAAAAGAACACGCCGCCGCAAAAGGCTGGCAAGTGCATTTAATATCCGCCGCAACCAATCAGGGCATAGAAGACCTAATGCGCGGCATAGCCGATATACTAGCCAACGCCCCCGAAACTCCAGATTTCGAGCCAGATTACGAAACTTACTTCGAGCCAGAACGCGCCGAAGAATTTATAACCGTAGAAAAAATAAAAACAGGCTACTTCCGCGTAGAAGGCGCAGGAATAGAACGTCTATTAGGCTACACAAACATGGCAGACGAACGCGGTTTTGCATTCTTCCAACGCTTCATGCGCGAACGCGGCATAATCGAACGCCTAGAGGCACTAGGCATAGAAGAAAACGATACAGTTCAGCTATACGAACTGGAATTTGACTACTGGAAGTGATTTAATTGGACATCACAAAAAAACAAAAAGCATTCTTCGAGTATCTAAGCGCAATCCAAGAAGAAGCCGTAATAATCGCCCAACTAGAGCGAAAAGAAAACGACACACTAGAAGATACTCTATACGACGCAACCTACAAAGCACTCTACGAATTTCTGCTACTAATAGACGGCTACTCCAACGAAGAAATCAAACTAGACCTAATCGACAAAGAGACAGGTATCTCCATGCGTACAAACACAGAACTACACGACGAATGCGCTAGTTATCTACGTTATAAAAGCGAGGGGCAAACATGAAAAAAATTGTGATTGCAATAATCGTGATATTAGTGCTTTTGGCGGGGTTTTGGTTGAGTGATGTAGTTGAGGAGTGGTTGTCGGGCGGGTTGTGGCTACTCCTTATTCCTATATGGATTGTCTATGTTGTATTGGAGTGGATTTTCTCGCTTAAACGAGCAGAAAAAAAGTTCTCAAAATATGAGAACCAGCTTCCCGTGTCCATAAACGGAAAAAAAGATATATCGCTTTTGTTAAAAATTTGGGGAGAAAGAATCCCATTTTTAAATGGGCAGGAGTACGCAGTTGAAAAATTAATCCAAACGAACGAAAAATTGTACTTTGTAAAGCACGTTGGCGACATGAAGCTAGGGAAAATAGAATCAACGGAACGTGACGAAAAACGGGGAGTAATTTTTGTTTCCAGTAAGCGTTTCGTTTTTGAAGACCAGAAGAATAAAGAAGTTTTTGAGTGCGATTTAAAAGACATTTGCGTTTTCACTTCTCATATGGAGAAAGTAAGCCGCAAATTACACCACGTAGAGCGTATTTCGTTTTCCACTTTGGAAGCGGCATTTGATTTTAAAATAGAATTTGCGGGGCCAATTGGCGATAAAATGCGCGACTATTTTATTCAAGCCATCAAAAACACAGGAAACACCACTGTGCAAATAGAACCTCAAGAATTGCAAAAAGAGGGGGCGCGTCTATGAGTACGAAAAAAATTCTTGTGGCTATGAGTGGTGGCGTTGATTCTTCGGTTACGGCGCATTTGTTGCGGCTGGAAGGTTATGAATTGATTGGCGCAATGATGAAGCTTTTCACGGGCGAAAATTTGGGGGATATTTTGGAGGAATCGGCGAACAACACCCGCGCCTGTTGTACGCTATCCGACGCGGAAGACGCACGCGCTGTAGCTAGTTCTATGGGGATTCCATTTTACGTGTTTAACTATACGGAGGCTTTCGCTAGTGAAATAATGGAACGCTTTGTTAAGGCTTATCAGCAAGGTCTAACGCCTAATCCATGCATAGACTGCAATCGGTTTATGAAGTTCCAAAAATTTCTGCATCGCGCTACGGAGCTTGAATGTGATTATATCGCAACGGGGCATTACGCTAGAATTGATACTACCCCAAGCGGGCGTTTCTTGCTAAAAACGGGCGTTGACAGCACAAAAGACCAGAGTTATGTATTATATGCAATGACGCAACAACAGCTTTCGCGAACGCTTTTGCCGTTGGGCGGTTTAAAAAAGGAAGAAGTTCGCGCTATAGCGGAAGCGCAAGGTTTTGTGAATGCAAAGAAACGCGATAGTCAAGATATATGCTTCGCGCCAGATGGTGATTACGCGGGTTTTATAGAACGCCACACACAAACCCCCGCATCAAAAGGTCGCTTTATAAACAAAAACGGCAAGACACTAGGCGAACATAAGGGAATCATCAATTACACAATAGGACAGCGGAAAGGATTGGGGCTGTTCAACCCGTCCCCGCTGTACGTTCTGGGTATGAACGCATCAGAAAACACAGTAACAGTTGGCGCGTCGGAAGACCTTTTTACAAACACCCTAACCGCCCACGATATAAACCTAATCCCAATGGACAAGCTAGACGGCGCATTACGAGTGCAAGCAAAAATCCGCTACGCCCATCAAGCGCAACCCGCAACCCTCCGCCAAACAGACAACGACCAACTACATGTTGAGTTTGACAGCCCGCAACGGGCAATAACGGCAGGGCAAGCGGTAGTATTCTATGATGGAGAAATAGTAATAGGCGGCGGCACAATTTCAGGAGAGGAAGAAAAATCATGTCAGATTTATTAAAAAACATGTACAACCGCGAGTATCTTCATAGGTTGGCAACTACTATTCAAGCCGAGTATAGTTCATTTGAGGTGGAGGAGTTTATAGAATCCATAATGGACGAAACATGGGCGAATCTTGAATTAAAAGGGCGAATCCGTCAAATAACCGTAAACCTACAAAAATATCTGCCCGAAAATTATAGCGAGGCACTGGGTATTATAGACAAGGTGATTAAGAGTTACGGCAGTTGGCTGGAGGGTTTTGGAATATACTTCCCAACCTTTGTTGAAATTTACGGGCAGGACGAAAAAAACTGGGATTTATCCATGGCCGCGCTGGAAAGATATACTTGCTATGCATCAGCGGAATTTGCGGTGCGTCCATTTATCATCAACCACGAAGAACGCATGATGGCGCAAATGTTTGAATGGTCTAAGCATGAAAACGAGCATGTGCGGCGGCTTGCAAGCGAAGGTTGTCGCCCAGCGTTACCATGGGGACAGGCATTGGTTAAATTCAAACAAGACCCCTCGCCGATTCTGCCAATACTGGAGCAATTAAAAGAAGACCCTTCGCAATATGTAAGAAAAAGTGTAGCCAATAATTTAAACGACATTTCCAAAACTCACCCAGACCTAGTAGCAAAACTGGCAAAAGAATGGCACGGCAAAAGCGAAAACCTCGACTGGATTGTGAAACACGCTTGCCGCACTCTTTTGAAAAAAGGTCATCGTGATGTATTGGAAATCTTCGGTTTTAATGATGTCGCTATAGGGGTAAAAGATTTCGAGCTGAACACAACTTCTGCTTCTATTGGGGCAGAGATTGCTTTCTTTTTCACAATCTCCACAAAGGAAGCAACAAAAGTACGCCTTGAATATGGAATCGACTTCGTAAAAGCAAACGGTAGCCGAAACAGAAAAATCTTTCAAATATCAGAAGTCACGCTAAAGGCAAACCAAACCAAAACATACGAAAAACCCCACTCCTTTGCAGATTTAAGCACAAGGAAGCATTATGTAGGAACGCATTCAATCACGCTTATAGTAAACGGCGAAGAACGCGGGACGCTAGATTTCGAGTTGGTATAGCGATTTCGTTTGAAATTGCGCCAACAAGGAAAGGGCGATTTTGATGGCTATGTTTGTTCTTGTAGAGGTTTTAGCACTTGGTAGTATGGCGGCAATGCTTTTTAATTATGCTACATTGCTGCCATTCATTCTGGTTATGATGATTGTTTTTCTGGTTGGGAAGGCGCAGGCCGCTCGTGTTGCGTTGTTTGTTACTGCTATGGGGCTGGGATTGGGGATTGTTACAAACATCATTGCCCTGTTTTTTTCGCCTGTAGCTATGCTTAATGCATATGTTCATTTTGGTGGGCTTGGCAATTTTTCTTATGACTTGTATCTAATTTTAAGTGCAATTGCACTTGGGGGTGCGGTTATTGTTGTGCCTGTGTGTGCGTACCTGCTTAATTTTTCGCTGTTTTCGCTGGCTATTAGCCGAATTGAAGGCGGGGTTTGTTGGTTTATAAAAATTTGTACGGTTGCTTCGGTTGCTATTTTTGTTATACCGCTTTCGATTTTACTTGTGCCTGTACCCCCTGAATTTGCTTCGATTCGGCTTGCCGCGCTTTTGATAATTTTTCCCGTTACTGCGATTATTGTGCCTTTTGTTATGCTTATTCATGCGATTAGATATGCCGAGGGAAATAAAATTAAATGGCTTCCGTTGGTTATTTTTTTGCCTGTTTTAGGCTCGCTAATTTATATATCTATTGACATCTTCGGCCGTGATTCCAGGGTGCAGGGCTATGTTGAGAGTGTTGGCTATAATATTGGCTAAACGGCTTATTACCGCGTCAACGTCTTTTGGTGTTACGAACATATTGCCGCTGGATAGAATTTCCGCGATTAACGAGTAGCGTTCATCTTCTTCAAGCGTACTTAGCATTTCTAGGAAAGCATCACCTTCTGGTAGGGCTTCCGCCATTGCAGATAACATTTTATCCATGGTGTCGTTTACTAAAGTTGCCGCGTCCACTACCGTCGGAACACCTACGGCTATTACGGGTACGCCCATGCTTCCTTGATTGATTGGGGTTCGGCGATTGCCTAGGCCCGCGCCAGGGTTTACTCCCGCGTCCGACATTTGTATTGTCGCGTTTATTCTGCTGGTGCGGCGGGCTGCTAGTGCATCTATTGCTATTATTAAGTCGGGGCGTATCTTTTCGGTTACGCCCTTTACTATTTCTGCGGTTTCTATTCCTGTGATTCCCATTACACCAGGGGACAACGCGCTTACTGCACGTAGTTTTCCTTTTAATTCTTCTGGAACGTCTTCGCCTAAATGACGCGTTACCAGAAGTTTTTCGCATACTTTTGGGCCTAGTGCGTCGGGGGTTACTTGCCTGTTGCCCAAACCTACCACTAGAATTACCGCATCAGAAGGTAATTCATGAAGCTTCCCAAGCTTACGCGCTAGGATTTTTGCTATTTCGTCGTGGGTGTCTGGGTCGTTTTCTTTCATTGCGGCGGATTCTAGCGTTATATAATTTCCTATCGGCTTGCCCATTGCCGCCGCGCCCTCTTCGTCTTCTATGCTTACCCATGTTACTGTTATGCCTAGTTCTTCGTCTTCTTCGATTGTTATTTCTACACCTGATAATTCGTTTCCGCTTCCGTCTGTTAAATGCTCGCGCATTTCTAGCGCGAGGTCTGTTCTTATGTTTTTCATTTAAAAATATCCTTTCGCGTTGGTTTAGCTGTAATAGTATTTGCATGTTTTTCATAAATTATCATGAGGTGATTTTTTTTCCTGCCAAGCAGACGTGAAAGGAGACTTTTAATGAGCAAAACTTCTTTGAATATTCGTAAGCGAGCGTTTTATGTAATGCTACTGATTCAAGTTGGAATATTTTTGATGATTGTGAGGGTTTTTTACATACAGACATTCCGCGGCGAAGAATTACAAGCAATGGCGTTTGAACAGCAGACGCGTGATAGGCTAATTCGCCCAAATCGCGGTAGTATCTACGATAGGAATATGGTTGGGCTTGCCCTTACAGAAACAGTTTCGGGAGTAAGCGTAATTTACGCACAGATGAAAGATATTCCCGAAACAGCGGCAATACTAGCGCGTGAGTTGGAAATGGACGAAGCTTTAGTATTAGAAAAAATTTCGCGCCGCGTGGCATTGGTGCGAGTTGCGCAACAGGTTGACAAGGAAGTTGCCGATAGAATCCGCGCAATGAATCTGCCTGGTGTGGTTATTGATGAGGATATTCGGCGAGTATATCCCTTTGGGACACTTGCATCACAAACGATTGGTTTTGTCGGACGCGATAACCAAGGAATTATTGGTCTGGAAGCGCGGTATTGTTCGTATTTAATGGGTTCTCCTGGGCGAATTTTAACGGAAACAGATGTAGCAGGACGGCAATTAGACGGCTCGCGTCAATACAGAATCCCACCCGTAGACGGCTATAACTTAGTGCTAACAATAGACGCAGTGCTACAGTCCTACGCAGAACAAGCAATAGAAATGCTAGTTCAACAAAAAGACGCAGAACGCGGAGTAATAATTCTAATGAATCCAATGAACGGGCAAATATACGCCCTAGCCAATAAACCCGACTTCGACCTAAACGAACCATTCACCATAAACGACCCAGAATTATTGGCAATATGGGAAACTTTCAACAACGAGCAACAAATGACAAAGCTAAACAACATGTGGCGAAACTTCGCCATAAGCGATACATATGAACCTGGTTCAACTTTCAAAATTGTGACATCTGCGGCGGGGCTTGCGGAAGGTCTTGTTACACTAGAAACGCCATTCTCATGCAGTGGCGCGCTAACCGTAGGCGGAAGACCAATCAAATGCTGGCGAAGCCCAAGAAGCCACGGCGGGCAAACTTTCGTGCAGGGCGTGCAAAATTCCTGCAACCCAGTGTTCATGATAATAGGAGAACAACTTGGCGCGGAACTTTTTCATGATTACTTGCTACGCTTCGGCTTTCACGAAAAAACAGGCGTAGACCTCCCAGGGGAGGCCGTAGGAATTATGTATTCCGCCGACAGAATGGGCCCTGTTGAATTAGCAACAATGTCCTTCGGGCAAAGTCTTACCATTACGCCGTTACAGCTAGTAAGTGCTTCCGCCACGGTAATAAACGGCGGTTATCGAGTAACCCCACACATAGGAATGCGCCTTCTGGACGGCAATGGCTACGTTGTAGAAGAATTTTCGCCACCTCTAGGCGAGCAAATTATCCCAACAGAAGTTAGCGATTCCATGCGCTTTATCCTAGAATCAGTAGTATCAGTAGGAACAGGCCAACGAACATACATCGCAGGCTATCGCGTAGGCGCGAAAACCGCCACCAGCCAAAAACTACCACGCGGAAGCGGCAAATACATTTCCTCAATAATGGCCTTCGCTCCAGCCGATGACCCAGTAGTAGTAGCCCTAGTCCTAGTTGACGAGCCAAAGGGCGTATACTACGGCGGTCAAGTAACAGGCCCAATAATGCAACTCCTACTAGAAAACGTGCTACCTTACCTAGGAGTAACCCCAATCTACACAACCCAAGCCGAACAAGAAGGCGCACCAGTAACAGTACCAAACCTAAGAAACATGACCCGCACAGATGCCCTAGCCGTCCTAAAAGAATCCGAACTAGCCTACGACATAATAGGAACAGGCAACACAATAATAGACCAATTCCCAATACCTGGAGAATTAGTAAACAGAGGCGAGCGAGTTCTGTTACGCGTGCAGTGATGAAAGATTAAAAGATTTAAGGTCAAAAGATTTAAAGTCAAAAGATTTAAGACCTTGGGACGCTGTCCCAAACCCTGCAAGGGAGCGCAGCCCCCTTGACCCCGCTTTTTTGGAATTTGCATTGAGTGGAATCGCGTTAATCCTGTGTAGTTAAAACTGTAAAAAGCAGAATTAGGAAGCGTTGCTACTCAATGTAAAATCTAAAAGAGCGGGGTCAAGGGGACTGCGTCCCCTTGCAGGGTTTGGGACAGCGTCCCAAGGTCTTAAATCTTTTGACCTTAAAATCTCTTGACCTTAAATCTTTAATCACTTAGCCTGCTCTACCAAATATGCTACGTACCTTCGTATGCTTGCCATGAACTTTCGTTCGTCCATGTCGCCTTGGGCTATTCTGGTTAGGGCTCGCTCCCACT
>WQVV01000147.1 GCA_009785665.1 Defluviitaleaceae bacterium | reverse complement strand
TCGGGGCATGGGACGCATGGGTAATTGCCACAGTCTGGACAGCATATGCAGTTGGTTGGGCATTCGCCGCAGTCGGGGCATGGAACGCATGGGTAATTACCGCAGTCTGGACAGCATATGCAGTTGGTTGGGCATTCACCGCAGTCGGGGCATGGAACGCATGGGTAATTACCGCAGTCTGGACAGCATATACAATCGTCTGGGTGTTCTCCGCAATTGGGACATGGGGGTGGCGGCACAAGCGGTATGCACTCACATGGACATTCTATACAGTTTGGGCATGGAACACATGGGTAATAACCACAATCTGGACATGGTGGGGGCGGTGGGGGAAGTGGTATGCACACACATGGGCATTCCGTGCAGTCTGGGCATGGAGTACATGGATAAAAACCACAATCGGGGCATAGTGGAGGCGGTGGGGGAAGTGGTATGCATTCGCATGGGCATTCCGTGCAGTCTGGGCATGGAGCGCATGGATAAAAACCACAATCGGGGCATAGTGGCGGAGGAGGGGGAAGTGGTATGCACACACATGGGCATTCTGTGCAGTCTAGGCATGGAGCGCATGGGTAATAACCACAATCGGGGCATAATGGAGGGGGCGGCGGAAGTGGTATACATACACATGGGCATTCTGTGCAGTCTAGGCATGGAGCGCATGGATAATAACCGCAATCGGGACATGACGGAGGGGGCGGAGGTGATGGCGGCGGCGGATTGGGGTTTTGCTGTTCAGGCTGCTGCTGTATAGGCGGTGGTGATGGTTGCGTAACAGGAGGTAGTTCTGGCAACAGCTCTGGTGGCAAGTTGGGGTCTATAGGGTCTACTGGCGGCTGCGAAGGGTCTATCGGCGGCGGTTGCAGATTTGGATTATTCGTTGGAGGTTGTAAAATCGGAGGAGGATTTGGTTGCGGGTCTTGCGAATGATTCGGCTGTTGGTCTGGTATTTGGTCTGGTTGCGTATTCGAGGGTGGGTCTAATTGCGCTGGTAAATCTGCTGGCGGATTCAGTTGCGCAGGAAATTGCGGTGGCACAACCATGGGAGGTATTACAGGAAGCGAAGGCAGTTCTGCTGGCGGATTATTCGCCTGTTGCTGTTGTCCACGGGCAGAATTAACCGCATTATTTAAATCGCCGCGAGAAGGCGGAACATTCGGCACTGGTTCGCCACGCACGGGCGGGACTGGTAAATTTGGCAACACATTAAGGGCTTCGGACGCACGAATAATTTGCGGTGCGGGTCGTCCTTCCACAAACTGATTTCGTATTTCGTTTTCAATTCTGCGCCACTCTATTGCATCTTCGATACGACTTAGAAGCTCTGGATTTTCTTCCCACGCTCTAGGGTCGTCGCGAAGCATTTGCAGAATGGTAAGGTCAAGCATTTCCAACGGAACATTAAACATATCGGGAATGTAATTCAATTCATGATAAGCCCTGTTGCCTTGAATATCCTCAACAATGCGGGTAATTCCCAGCGGGGTGACAAGAAAGCTTGCGACTTCGCTTGGATTATCTGGGTCTGGAAGGTCAACAACAATCTCACCTTCAATAACCAGCAAACGCACAAACGGATTTATAGCAGTAATCTCATCATCAAAAATCATGCGGCGATAAATTAGAATATACTCCGTACCACGCACGCCAACAATCGTACCAGCGGCCTGCACCATATTTTGCGAGCTATCATCAAGGCGAATATCAACGCGTACCTTAATCATGCCCTCTACCAGCGTAATCGCGCTATTATTTCGCCCATGACGCTGCCAGAGGGAATTAATAGACAGCTTAGTAAGTTCGCCCATAACAATGGTCTGCCCATAATATCTAACAGTGGCGGTCGAATTTTCCCCCGTAATAATCACATCACCATCATGAATAACCATGCCATGATAAATAGCAGTAAGCATTTGCCCACCAACCCGATGCACAAAAACCGAGCCACGAACAGCAACAATACGCGGGCTATCATCAGTCGCCGCAATGGGAATAGGAAGCATCAAAAGCAACATTGCAAAAATAGTCGCAAAAGCCAAAATTTTTCTTAACATAGGAAATCCTCCCCATTTACTAATTCACGTTTATTACATTGTAAATTCTTATGCCTGCTTTTTTGTTTTTTACGTTTATTACGCCTAGGTCAACTACATCAATGAAATCCTTTGTCTGCAAGTAAGTTGCTTCGGAAATAACAATCTGCCCTACTCCTGCGTTGGCTTCTATGCGTGATGCTGTGTTGATTGTGTCGCCAATGGCGGTGTAGTCCATGCGAAACTCCGAACCCATGTTACCAACAACGGCAGTACCTGTGTTAATTCCTATTCTAAATTGTAAATCAACGCCGTAATCTTTCAAAATTTCTTGGCGAAGCACTGTCGCGCCTTCTTTCATGGCCCACGCAGCCCTTACGGCGCAAAGTGCGTGGTCTGGAACATTATGTGGTGCGTTAAACAATGCCATCGTGGCATCACCGATAAACTTGTCAATTGTGCCGTTATTTTGCCTAATGGCATTACTGGTAAGTCCTAAATATCTATTAATCATCTCAACAACTATTTCGGGAGAGTTCGCCTCCGAGAAAGCTGTAAACCCGCAAATATCCACGAATAGCGCGCTAATTTCCTTCACAACGCCGCCAAGTTTAACTTCCACATTGCCCGAAATAATTTCATTAACAACCTCTGGCGCAACGAATCTATCAAAAACCCCACGGATATGTTTTTTCTCATGGGTAGTGGACAAAATCCCCAGCGTAAGATTAGCCAAATAACAAAACACCAAGAAGACGATTATATCTCCTACTCTAATAATCATAAGCAGTTGGTCGTAAGCCACCCGCGCCCCAACCAGCAACGCAACTATTAAAACAACAGTAATCAAAAACGCCGAAACAGGCTTTAACCAATGAAACAACAAAGCAACAACAAGCGCGGCAACCAGCAACGCCAGCAAATTAACCCACCAAGGCGCGTTTGTAACAAAAGCACCTTCAAGAAAATTTTGAAGGATATTAGCATTGATTTCCACACTATGAGTAGAATTATTTCGGTCTACAGACGTACCAAAACTGTCACCAACCCCAATTGCATACGGCCCAATTAAAACAATCGCGTCCCTAAATGTAGAGCGAGAGTATTCTTCATTAATCACGCCCCACAAAGACACTGCATGAAAGCTTCGCCCGCCACCAACGTATCTGATTGGGAAAGTGCCGTATCTATCCAGCGGAATATCTTCAACAGGGCTTTCACCTCGAAACTGCCGATATGCGCGATACACTTCAAAAGGAAACGAATGCACCGTAATATCCCCATAACGCATAGATGTAAGCGCACGACGCATCACGCCGTCTTCATCTTGAACACCATTTAGAAACCCAATCTCCGAAACTCTTGCAAGCGCGTCAAACGAATACACATAATGGTCAATTTCCATTAGATGACGAACATCTTGATACGCCATCAAATTTCCGCCACCGCCCATTACAATAAAATCGGCACGTTCGGCGGCGCGTACTAGCATTTCGTCGTATTCGGGGAAAATACTTGGCGCGTCAAACATTACATTTACGCCTATTACGGCGGCTTCCATGTCCACGAGTTGCTCAATGGCTTCGGCAATAAACAGGCGCGGCCATGGCCACGAGCCTATTTCATTTATGCTACGCTCGTCAATGCCCACAATTACAATGTTGTCAAAAGCTGGGCGCGTGGAAACAAGTATATTGTCATGAATTAGATTGTCCAGCACTGTGACAACTTGAAAATACTGCAACAGCCCAAAGATTACAAACAACACCGTTGGGATAATAATTTTCAGTCTTTTGTACACGTCATTATACCTCCCGCAAGTCGTGCGGCATGTAAAGTGTGATTAGACTCAATTCTGGAAACCATTCTACAGTGTACGGAAACAGACGAGTGATTTCGCTCAAAGTTGTCACCATAACGCCGCGCATAATAAAATAATCCCTATCACGGGTTAGAACAGTTACCGTGTCATCTATATAAATGGAAAGCTCCCCATTACGCTCGTCAAGTACAACCTCCGCGCCAAGGGCTTCAAGAAACGGGCGAACAGGCACAAAAATGGAATCGCCATTAATCCACGGCTGAACTCTACCCATATCAACCCTATAGCCATCTAGGAAAACGCGAATATCGCCGCGAAAGGCGAAGCGAGAATTTACAGTAAGCCCAGTATCAATAAGCATTTGACTGCGTGACGGACGACCCGCCGCGATTCTTTCGGTAAGGGGAACGGTTATCACACGATTATTCATGGTGTCGGATATGAACAAGTTTTCGCCATCTGTGGCAATTCCTTCTGGGCGAGTAAGCCTCAAGTTTTCGGCGGAATCGGCAAAATGCCCCGCCTGTCCTCCGCCTAGAAGCGTTCGCGTACCATAAGGCGTAATCAGCCGAATAGAATGATTTAACGAATCAGCTACCAAAATAGAACCATCAGGCAGTAAAGCAATATCCCTAGGAAAATTGAATTTTGCTTCGTCGTTTGTGCCGTCTATATGGCCGCCCTCGAAGTAATCGGAAAATCGGATTGGCTCGCCTGGTTGCCCTGCTACTGTGCTAACAACACCATTTTCAATTCTGCGAATGGAATGATTTGCCGAATCTGCAACATACAAAACCCCAGCCGCCGTAATGTACAAACCCGACGGCTCAAAGAATAATGCATCATTCAACGCGCCATCAGCAAACCCGCTAATACGCGGCGAACCTGCAAAAAGGCTAACATCACCATTGGGCGCGACTCTACGAATCACATGATTTAAAGTATCTGCTACATAAATAAAACCAGCATCGCAAACAACCGCCGCACGCGGAGAATTAAACATTGCTACGCTCTCATCACCATCAGAGAAGCCCGCTACTCCATTGCCCGCAACAGTTACAACAAACTCGCCCATTATTTTCCGAATAGAATGATTTCCCGTGTCACTAACAAGAATGTTGCCATCGTCCATAACAAATACCCCCGCAGGTTTCATGAACATAGCATTTTCCAAAAAGCCGTCAATAAACGCGCCAGAGTTGTAATACGAAAGCCCGTATCGTCCATGCCTTCCAATGCGCCGATTTTGTGCGCCATCCAAAATTTGAACACGGTCACACATAGAATCCGCAACAACCAAATATGTACCCATCAAAGCAATGCCCATGGGATAGTAAAGCTCGTCAAAAATGCTTTCGGGATTCCAAAGCCCGTTCAACGCCCCAACATGAGTAACTGCAACCGCTTCCGCTTCGCCACGAATAAACTCGTCGGGGTAAACATCATTACGCGGAAAGACAACAAAAAGCGCGACCACGACCAACAGAAGCACCGCAACAATAGGTATGAGTATTCGTTTTTTCATGGCTTGAACTCCCCCCTGTCATCATGCGCATCTTTAAGTGTATCGTCAAAGTCTAAGATTCACTTGATAATTTTGTCGCAAAACCAGCTTGACGCGTCGCGTAAATTACATGTTCACTACTGTGCCGTCTGTTCCCATAATAAACTCTGTTTCGCCCTCGAAAAATCTTGCCCAGCTATCCAGTTCTGCATCGTCGTATTGCTGACCAAAATGCGAAAACAACATACGCTTGGGTTTGCAGATTTTTGCCAACGCCACACCCTGCTCAACAGTAGAATGCCCCCAGCCTTTTAGCTTGGGGTAATCCTCTTTTGAATACGCAGAATCAAAGACAACCAAGTCTGCATTTGTGCAAACCTCAAGCAATTCATCATACAAAGCCTGTTCCATGCCTTCCATTTCGGAATCCAGCAGGTGTACAAATGTCTTTTTGCCGTCTGTGATTTCAAAGGAAATAGTTTTATTGGCGTGATTCGCCGCAAAGGGTCGCACTTTAAACCCGTCAATTTCAAATGGAACACCATTCCAAACCTCGATAAACTTCGCCCCAGATGCACTAAGCAAGGAACGCGGCCAGTACGGTGGCTCGAAAATACCGAAAATTTGCTCGTTAAGTGGCTTTTCGTTGCGGGAGCATGTGTAAATTTTGATGTCATTATCTCTCTCCCACACGGGAGGGAAAGTTCCAAAACCTATTATATGGTCGTAATGTAAATGACTTAACAGGAAATTATATTTCACATTTCGTGGATAATCTGGATTGGCGGCACTAAGTTTTTTGTTTAGTAACATTAATCCGCTTCCTGCGTCTACAATTAAATAACTCCCGCCCGACTCTACAGTCATGCAAGAAGTATTTCCACCGTATCGCGACCCGCCCTCATGTGACATGGGGATAGAACCTCTGATTCCATACGTGACTACTTTCAACTCAAGCGTCCCCCTCTGTCAAAAATCTAAGTCGCTATCTTATACTTCCCCCTGTGGGTAAAATATCATATTTGCATTAATCAGTCAATGATATACGTTTCGATTTGAAATGTGGCGAACCTATTTGTCCAACCCGCATAATATGATAGTACAGGATTCAACAGGGGGACAGACATGAATATAAATCGCCGTATTTCCGCGCAAGAAGCCCGCGAAAAAATGCGAGCTAATCCAAACGCAGTCATACTTGATGTCAGAACCGCCCGCGAATTTGCTACTGGCAAGGTTGCTGGTGCAATTTTACTGCCAGACTATGCAATTCGAGATAAGGCGCACACAGTACTGCCCAACAAAAATGCACTGATTCTAGTCTATTGTCACAGCGGCCAAAGAAGCCACGAGGCTGTTTACGAATTAATTTCTATGGGTTACACCAATGTCTACGACTTTGGCGGAATAAATGTTTGGCCATATGAAAGGGAGTAATGACCTTGGCAAGATTAGCGATTTATGCAGGACACGGCGGTAGCGATTTTGGTGCGGTAGGAAACGGGTTGCGAGAAAAAAATATAAACCTCGCCATTTCCAACGCAGTAACCGCAATCCTACGCGGATGGGGCTACACTGTAATCAACAACCGAACCACCGATGTAGACCGCAGTATCACAAGAGACGCAAACACAGCAAATGAAAACCGCGTGGACGCAACTGTAGAAATACATCTAAATAGTAATGAAGGCACTCCAGCCACGGGTTCAGAGGCCTTTGTAAGCATACGAGACGCATCACAATGGGGGGGACGCGCAAGAACTTTGTCAAACGCAATGCTAACACGCTTAGCCGCTTTGGGTTTCCGCAACAGAGGAGTTTTCACCAGCGTAAACTCCAGCGGCACAGATACTTTCGGAATACTCCGCCTAACCCAAATGCCAACTTCTCTACTGGAAGTAGCATTCATAAACAATCCGCAAGACATGGCACGCCTTGATATAAACACCGCGTCTATGGCAATTGCCGAAGGCATTAGGCAAGCTTATCCGCTTGGCGGTGGTGGTTCTGGCGGCGGCGGAACAGGAGGCCTTCCAGCATACCCTGGAACAGCAATGCGAGTAGGCTCACGCGGCGAGTCCGTTCAGCAATTCCAACGATGCTTAAATCGCATTGCCGCAAATCATCCTTCAATTACAAGACTTACAGAGGACGGCATTTTTGGCCCAATGACACAGGCATCTGTAATGGCATTCCAAAGAATTTTCGGCTTAAATCCAGATGGCGTGGTTGGGCCTCTAACATGGGCGGCAATCAGCCGCGAATGCACCGCCACGCAAGGTTTAATGCCTCCTTACCCTGGCACTGCTTTGCGAATGGGTTCGCAAGGTGAAGCCGTAAGGCAAATTCAACGCTGTCTAAACCGTGTAGCCGCCAACCAACAAGCCCTAGGCACTCATGCCGAAGACGGCAATTTTGGTCAAACAACATGGTGCGCTGTTTCCACTTT
>WQVV01000146.1 GCA_009785665.1 Defluviitaleaceae bacterium | reverse complement strand
CTAGGAAACTGTTCACGGCTTCGGGACGTATGTGTAGCTTGGAATGCAGGTTATCGGCGAAAAGCGGCTTTGCCGCCCGCCTGCTTTAATTTTTGGGAATTATGGAAATACTACCAAATAAGGTAGGTGAAAGAAGTGGCAGAAAAATTTATAGTAGAGCCATGTGGGGCATTGCGGGGGAAGATGGAGATTGGCGGCGCGAAAAACGCGGTATTACCCGTGCTTGCGGCCGCGATATTAACAGAGCAGGAATGCGTATTGCAAAATGTTCCAGATTTGAGTGATGTGGAATCTATGTGTGTGTTATTGGAATCGCTGGGGGCGAAAACGATTATGGATAAACCAAGTGGGACAATTACCGTGAACACACACGCGATTAATTCATTAGACGCTTCGTATGAATTGGTTGGGAAACTTCGTGCGTCTTTTTTGGTGATGGGGCCGTTGTTGGCGCGTTTTGGGCGAGCGAAAGTTCCCTTGCCTGGAGGGTGTGCAATTGGTTCGCGTCCTGTGGATTTGCATTTGAAGGGTTTTGCGGCGTTGGGTGCGGAAATTGATAATTCGCATGGATTTGTGACGGCTTCGGCAAAACGCCTTCGCGGCGCGAAAATTTATTTGGATTTCCCAAGCGTAGGCGCGACAGAAAATATAATGATGGCCGCCGCCTTAGCCCAAGGTCAAACGATTTTAGAAAACTGCGCAATAGAGCCAGAAATCGTAGACCTAGCCAATTTTTTAAACACGATAGGTGGAAAAATTCGTGGCGCGGGAACTGACACCATAAAAATAGAAGGCGTGTCCAGTTTAACCACGCCCAACCCCAAGCATAGCATAATCCCAGACCGCATAGAGGCAGGGACATTCATGATAGCGGCGGCATTAACACGCGGCGACGTAACCCTAACCAACGTAATGGCAGACCACGTAAAACCCGTAACCGCGAAACTAAAAGAAGTAAACATCAACGTAGAAGAAAGCGACACAGGAGTAAGAGTAACCTGTGACCCCAGTTGCGAACTAATAGCCGCCGACCTAAAAACTCTACCCTACCCTGGTTTTCCAACAGACATGCAGGCCCAATTTATGAGCCTAATGGCAACAGCCAGCGGCACAAGCGTAATAACCGAAACCGTATTTGAAAACAGATTCATGCAAGTAGGCGAGTTAAAACGCATGGGCGCGGAAATAAAAATAGAAAGCCGAAGCGCGATTGTAGAAGGCGTACCAAAACTAACAGGCACACAAGTAGTAGCAAGCGACCTACGAGCAGGCGCGGCCCTAGTACTAGCCGCCCTACGCGCCGAAGGCACAACAGAAATAACAGGAATCCACCACATAGAAAGGGGCTACGACCGCATAGACACCCGTCTTAATCAACTAGGCGCATCCATTGTACGTGTAGAAAGTGAAAAAGAATAAAAATCTTGGGACGGTGTCCCTAAGATGAGATGTATCGTTTCTGTCATATATCCCAAAAAATCCCCTAGAATCTTAATTCTAGGGGATTTTTTAAAAACTGAGCTGGAAGGATTTGAACCTTCGAGTGCAGGAGTCAAAGTCCTGTGCCTTACCGCTTGGCGACAGCCCAATGGTCATTGGATTTCACAACGGCTATTGTACACAACATTTTAGAAAAAGGCAAGCATATTTTAAAAATATTTTATGGAATATTTTTTGCAGGAGACGTGTAAGAGAAATGTATGTAGCTTACCAATGCATGTTATCGGCGAAAGGCAGGAAAGGTGGCTGTGTGGCTGTCGCTTTTTTTTCTTTACAACTGGACAATTTTTCAATATTATATTTAGTGCAATAGAATCCAATGGAGGATGTGAAGATAATGAAAATTGGAACGGTCAAGGAAATTAAAACGCATGAGTACCGTGTGGGTATGACCCCTGGCAATGTGCAAGATTATGTAAACAATGGGCATGAAGTGTATGTGCAATCTGGGGCGGGAGAAGGGTCGTCATTGCTTGATGCGGAATATGCGGCGGCAGGGGCAACAATTGTAGCTACTGCGAAGGAAGTTTGGGATACTTGCGACATGATTGTTAAGGTAAAAGAACCGCTTGAGCCAGAGTATTCGATGATACGAGAAGACCAAATTATCTACACATATTTGCACTTGGCGGCAGACCGCAAGCTTACAGAAGAACTTGCCGCAAAAAAATGCAAAGCCGTTGCGTATGAAACTATTCGGGATAAGTCTGGCGGGCTGCCGCTTTTGCAACCTATGAGTGAGGTTGCAGGTAAGCTTAGTGTTCAAATAGGGGCGCGTTGTTTGGAAAAGCCCGTTGGTGGGCGTGGTCTTCTTCTTGGTGGCGTTGTTGGCGTTAAGAAGGCGGAGGTTCTAATTCTTGGTGGTGGCATAGTTGGAACAGCCGCAATGAAAATGGCGATTGGGCTAGAGGCGAATGTTACCGTTTTGGATAACAATATTGCACGGTTGACATATCTTGATGATGTTTTTGGTAATCAGATTCAAACATTGTATTCCACACCTGCCACGGTGGAAGCCGCATTGGTAAACGCCGACCTTGTAATTGGAGCAGTGCTTATACCTGGCGGAGCCGCGCCCAAGTTGATTCGCAAGCATCATTTGAAAATGATGAAGACAGGCGCGGTAATTGTTGACGTGGCAGTAGACCAAGGTGGTTGCTGCGAAACAACACGCCCAACCTATCACGACAACCCAACCTTTGTAGTGGACGGAATAATTCACTATTGCGTAGGCAACATGCCCGGCGCGGTGTGCCAAACATCAACCTTTGCGCTAACCAACGCCACTTTACCTTATGGCTTACGAATTGCAAACATGGGCCTAGAAGCCGCCGCAAAAGCCGATGAAGGTTTGTTGCTTGGGGTAAACTGCTACAAAGGTCACATCACTTGCGCCGAGGTTGCACGCGATTTTGAGATGAAATACACAAATCTAAACGACTTAATTTAGATTATGTGATATACTAGGGCATTCTTATGATGGAAGGTGTTTTCTATGCTAAGTGCAATGCAACAAGGTACTCGAGTTGAAGTAAAGCGAGATGCATCAGATTCTTTACCATATCTAACAACTGTGGGAAATGTCCTAGAAGATGGACGCGTAATGTTAGATGTCATTCGTATGGGCGGCGAGGAAATGCGCTTAATCGAAGGCACATCATATGTAGTGCGTTTTTTTACCGAAAGAGGCGTTTTTAAATATGCGTCTACTTTGCTTGGGTACGAACACAAAGGCGAATTTGAATTTATGCTATTCCAAACAACAGGCGACGGCGAGAAAATGCAACGCAGACAGTCCTATCGTCTGGCGTGTGGGCTGGATACAGAGTTCAATACATTTGACGATGCAGGCGCGCCCGCGTCCACTGAAGTGGGCTTTATAAGGGACATCAGCAGTGGCGGAATACGTTTGCTATCGAACATTGAAATGAACGTAAATAATCTGCTGCAAATAAAAATCCCAATAATCGACGATTACTGGGCATATGGTACTCTTCTGTCAAAGAATCAAGTTTCTGATGCCAATGCCAAATTCAAGTGGCAATATGGAGTAGAGTTCATGGGAATGAGCGACGCATACACAGAAAAAATCACAAAATTCGTATTAGCCGAACAACAAAAGGCCAGAGCAAGAAAATGATATTTACGCTGTCAGCAAAACTGGTTTTCCACATTCCGCACGCGACTTCCTTAAAGGACAAGCGTCAAATTCGCAGAAGTCTAATCGAAAAAACCAAGCACAAATTCAATGTATCAATAGCAGAAATAGCCACTCAAGACGCACACCAGACCTTAACGATTGGCATTGCCGTAGTTTCGGGCGACGGTGCGCATCGCCAAAATTCTATAGATGAAATCATTAGATTCGCAGAAGAACACACCAACGCCGAACTTGTTGAAGTTGAGGTTGGAGATTTTTAATTGACACCAAAAACCCAAAAATGCACAACCGCCACCGATTCGCGCAGATAATTTTCAGCTAACAGGCGCGTTGGAGTGGGCGCGCCTAAGTGGTTTGCGTCTATTCCAACGCGCCTTGCTATGCTTATTGCGCGGAACATATGAAAATCGTTGGATATTACTACGGCGGTAAATTCTCCGTTAAAGTGTTCGGATAGGATTTCTTGGGCGAAGGTGAGGTTTTCTAGCGTGGAGGTGGATAGTTCTTCTTGCAAAATTCTTTCGCGTGGGATTCCCCTTGCGTATAGGTATCTTGCCATTGCCTCGGCTTCTGTTATGGTTGCTGTGTTGCCTAGCCCGCCGCATACTATTATGTAGGCGTTTGGGTTGCGTTCAAAATAGTAAATTGCTCTGCCTAATCTTCTTGCCAACGGAGTGGTAACACGCTCGCCAACCACTCCTGCGCCTAGAACAATTACAACATCTTCATCAAATGTTGCATTGCTGCTGTTGCCATAGATTGCTAAGAATCCAACCAAAGATAACGGAACTAAAAACCCAATACATATAACCTTGTGCATTCGCCGCGAAAACTTGCTGAAAAATAACGCGTACAGGATAACTGAACCAAACAAGACTGCTTGCAACAAAATGCCAATCGTCATGCTTGAGGTATTTGGTATCATTAGCAGTCGGATAAACGCCAACACGCCTAAGATTTTTATGGTGATTTTAAAAGACATTGCTGGATTCTCCTTTCGCGGTTGCAAGAATGTATACTAATTCGCTTCCAATTCGCTCGCTTGTTATGGGTTTGAAGTTGTTTAGCAAGCCGTTTGATATGGCGGTTTCAAAGGCGGCGGAGTAATTTTTCGCCATACCTTTTTCTCGCCCGCCTAGGCTTTTTAGTGGATAGGTGATTACTAGAAAACGGGCGTTTATTGAGTTTGCCAGCGTAAACCCTCGCCCTGCGGATTGCGCTTCTAGTACGGGTAGTAGTTTGAATAGAAATGCTATATCTACAGCGGGCGAGGGTGTTTCTGTTGCTAGGTCGGCGCATTCGGCTGTTGGTGGTAGATTGCGTAGCGCGAAGAAACGGTTTAGTAATTCTTTTGTTCGCAGGTCTATGTCGTATGCGTGATAGGCTTCTAGGTTGCGTGTTAATTCCTTGGGCATTAGCGGAATTGCGAATGGGTTAAATCCGCAACCTAAGTCGGCAATTGTTTTGGCTTCGCCTGTGTGATTTGCTATGAATTGGTATAATTCCGCCAAGTACGGCAGGCGTTCTTTTGTTGAAGCGTGCAGATTTAAAATGGTTTCATACTTTTTCCTATAAAACAGTGCCATATCCGCCTCGCAACAACCCTGCAAGTTTGCACTATCTTCGTAGGGCGAATATGGCACTGTTTTGGCGGAAAAAGTATCAGCAGTGGCTTCGTTGATGGTTTTGGCTTCTTCGCCTTCCAGCAATGCCGCCGCTTTTTTATGGGAATTTCCTTGTACATACGCGCCGTATAATTGATGCATTCGTGTTTTCGCCGCTTTGATGGGGTCTTTTTTATTGCGTTCTTCCGTTATGATACGTTCTACTAATGGCGGGTACAGCATGTCGTATTTTGCACTTATTTTCATTTTGTCAAATCCTTTTGTAGACATTCCATCAGCATTGTGTAAAACCGCAAATTGTGAATTGTCGCAAGCCTACTTGCCAATCCGTCCCCAATGCTTGCAAGATGCCTAATATATGCGCGTGAGTAATTCATGCAAGCGTGACAATCGCAGAGCCGCGAAATTGGACGAGAATCCCGCCTATGCTCGTCGTCCAAAATATAATGATAGCGGTAAAAATCCCTGCTTAGGTCTATGTCCACCGCCTTCTCAAACTCGTCATGAAAGACATACAGCCGATTATGCCGCGCTTCCCGCGTAGGAATCACGCAGTCAAACAAGTTATACCCCATGCGAACACACGCCACAATATTTTCTGGCCGACCAACGCCCATTGCATATTTAACGCCACTATCTGGCATAAGCTCGGCAGTATACGCCAAAATTTCTTCCGTAAGTCGCCCGTCCGAATCCAGCGGCCAGCCACCAAATCCAAACCCCGAAAACCCCATCTGAATCAGTGCTTCGGCGCATTCCCTTCGCAGCGATTTATCATTCCCGCCTTGGATTATCCCGAATAGATGCGGGGAGTTTGAAACCTCGGGGGAAACCTTTTGTGAACAAAAGGTTTCCCCCGAACCCCCTTCCAAAAAACTTTTATTTTTGGGATTTTTTTTGAGTGGGGATTTTTTTGCTGCGGCGTTGAAAGTGTCGGCGCATTTTTTGCCCCATCTTATTGTTGTGTTTACTGCTTCGGCTTGGCGTTGTGGTGGGTCGTTGGGGTGAGTGCAGTAGTCTAGTGCCATTATTACATCTGAGCCGTATGCCAATTGGGATTGAATGCATTTTTCAGGCGACAGGACAGTTTTTTTCCCGTCGCGGCGAAAAATTATTTCATTCGGGCGAATTTCACCCATGGAAGCATTCTCGCGCAACAACGAAAAAACTTGAAACCCGCCCGAATCTGTAATGATTGGTCTGTTCCAGCCTGTGAAGGCGTTTAGCCCGCCTAGCGATTTTATTGTGGTCGCGCCTGGTTTTGTCATTAGGTGATAGGCGTTCATTACTATGCCCTGCACGCCGCAGGCTTCTAAATCTGCCGAATCCACACAACGCACCACGCCGCGTGTTCCGTCTGGGAAAAACGCGGGTAGTGTTACTTTTCCATGCGGTAGGTGAAGTTCAAGTTTATTCATATTGTGTATCGCTCCCATTTAAGGTTTTATCAATTTTATAGTTTGCACTACAGTGTTTGAGTATTTCAAATTAACAGTATCGCCTTCACGAATAGAATCATACATGGCTTTGGTCATGTCCAGCGTGCAGGTCTTTCCATTGGGTAACTGAAATGCGACCGTGCTTGATGTAATGCTGGTAACGGGAAATTTTTTGATTACCCTAGCGTCTGTTTCTATTGGTCTGTGCGAGCCACCACTTATATAATTTTCGTTGTGGTCTGGCACCAAGAATAATGTAAGCCCTCCAACTACAATAGCTCCTATTACTAAAGCAGTGGTGTTTATGTATTGACTCAATTGCTCCTGCGCAAAAGCAATCACAACTAGAATACCAAGGCAAGACAGCACCACTATAATAGCGACAATTCTTCTTATCGCAATCGCAGGACGTTCGTGAGCTGGTGTTGCCAGTGGGGCAGAATTACGCGAAGTTTCAGAAAATTTGGCAATTGTATCAATTCTTTTTACTGATTCTGCAAACTCCCCTCGGAAAGTTAAATTTACAACATCACCCGCTATAAGTAGGCGATGTTCTTGCGGGAGGACTTCTAGTTTAATCGCCATTTTATTAGGCAAAAGAAAATCAACATAACATTGCCCTCGTATGTGTTGCGGATATACAATACGCACTCTTGCGGCTGTAGTTTTTACAGGATGCCTTCCGACTGTAATATAATGCACTAAAGCAACCACCCCACACCCTACAAGAAGCAATACCATAGAAGCAACAGCCATAAACACACTATCATCTACAGCTATACCTATAAATATGACAATCATAATCACGATTGCTACAATTGCTATTATTGTTGTGGAAATTTTATTTTTCACATAATTACCCCCATTCGGATTGTCTAAATAAATTATAGGCTTTTCCTACATTTTGCACAAGTCGCTGGCATCACATTTAACATTCTAAGCAATGAACAAAAAAATATTCGACCCGTTATTACATTACGCGTTAGGGCGTGTTATAATTAAAAAATAGATGGTAGGAGATAATACATGGCAAAAAATAAAACCCTACAAATTGCAAAGCCATTTGTAAAATGGGCTGGTGGCAAGGGACAATTATTGAATGAAATAAGAAAAAAATATCCT
>WQVV01000145.1 GCA_009785665.1 Defluviitaleaceae bacterium | reverse complement strand
GGAAGTTCTGGGCGCAGATGTCCGTTGGGATAGCGTAAACAGAGCGGTTTATATTTATCAGTAATCAGTAAATCGAAATTTCAAAAGGACTATTGCATTCTGGATTTTGCAATAGTCCTTTTTCTTTGTTTGATACTATTTTAGCGGAAAAAGTTTTCCCATATGGAATTGCATTTAAAACGGTGTTGTGTATATGATGCTATGGCAAATATCCGTATGGCGATAGCCTTGTTTGAATTGCGTGGGGGCGACAGCCCATGAAAGGCTTGGTTGAGTGGAAACGGTGAAAGTTTCGCCTAGTTGCCAGTTTTCGGGGGTATTTTCTAGTGCGTTGGTGGAGTTATTGAAATCATGTTCGAGGTAGTAGAATGCGATTTCGTCGCCTTCGGAGATTGGGTCGTAGCCTTTTTGGAATACGTTTCCTGCGTTGTAGCGGATTCCTAGGATTCTGCCTTTTGGGTGTTGCTGGTTGAATAGAATTATTATATCTGCGTCGCGGTTATTTACTTTTGCGGGAACGGCGTATCTGCGGGCGTTTTCGGTTGTTGAGGCTGGGAACAAGCATACTGGGTGGTCGTTGATGCTGGGCCATAATAGATTTTGTTTTGCTGGGGAATTTAGAAGGCCTACCATTCGGAAGGTTTTGTCGTCCATGGGTTTCCATAGAACTAATTCTGTGCGAATGTTTTCTGATTCTTCGGATTCTTCGCTGCCTTCGCGGTTGATTCTTATTAGTCTGTCGAAGAAATGATGCAGAAATTGCGTGTAATCGCTGTCCATTTCCAAATTGGAGTAGGTACGCAAAGATGGCACGCCTTGCGATTTTCCGCCGTAAATATAGAAGGTACTTAGCCCATAAAGTGGCACGTCGGAGTTGTGTCTATTGTATGTGACGCATTTTTTTAGGGCTAGTAGAATTGCCTTTGCTTCGTGGGGGTATAGCTCTTGTAGTTGAACCGCCATATCGCCTATGTCAACCATGTCTGCGTAGTTATCGCGGGGGCTTCCTTCGCCGAATGTTTTTGTGTGGGCACGCCTAATTGCTAGGTTTTTGAACTTTGGTTCGGAAATTTCGTGTGCCATTAGTCGTCCCATTGCTTCCATTACGGGGGCTACTCTTTGGAGGTCGATTACTGATAGCGTCAAAATTTCGTCGTGCAGACCATTTGCTGGGAAGAAATCCATAAAGCTGTCTACAATTATTTTGCCTAGGTCGAAGCCGTTCATGTTTGGGTTTTTGTTTAGCGCGGATAGGAAATGATAATCCCAGCCCTCGCCAGGTTCTAGGTCTTCGGAGGCTATCAGTACTCTTGCGTAGTTTGACGCTAGAATTGCCATTTCTACGGTTGCCATTAAACACGCGTCGAAGCCTAGAAATTCTAATTTGTTTTCTGCAAGCCCCGCTTCGTCGAAGGCTTTTTTCATTTCCAGAAGTGTTAGGCTTCCGTCGGCGAATTTTTCATCATGCCCAAAACCTGCGATTGAACCGCCGCCGTGATTCCACATGATTAGGCCGTATCGTTGGGCTGGGTAGTTTGACATGCTGAATTTTACGAAATCGCGAAGGGTGTTTGGGTTGCCCATGTTTGCATTGCCCATGGTTTCTAGTTCGTTTAGAAAACCGTCGGCTAGTTCCCAGATTACGCATTCTGTTTCGGGGATTGCGTCGTTTTGCCATTTTTTCGCGCCGCCTGTTAGGATTATTACGCTTGCGTTTTGGGAATTTAGTCCAGAGTCTAGCATTTCTACTAGGTCGTCTGTTGCCGCGCCAAATTCGCTTTCTAAATCTGAACCGTTCATGTAAATCATTATTGTGTATGGCCGCTGGTCGCTGGTGATGTTTTTGCCATTTTTGCGTGCAACACTAGCCTTTGCAACAACTCCGCCTGTTCCCACCATAAATATTAGTGCAAGTAATATTATCGTCAAAAATCTTCGTTGCATCATTGACTTCACTCCTCTAATGCCATTATTGCGAAATCACAAAAATATTATGTACCTTTGCAACTGGGACATTTTTCTGTCATAATCAGCGCGAGGTGATTGTGTTGGAAATGGTCAAAAAAAAGGTGGGTTATGTTTTATGGGCGGCTCTTTTCGCTTATGGAATTTACTCGCTAACAATTGTAATTTTCTTCAATATTGCAGAGCAAAATGCGTTTTACGCAACCATTGGGAATATAGTTCTGATTATTATTTTCGTGATTACAGAAAAGGTTGAAAAATACATTTATAGAAAAGTAAAATTGACCACGCCGAAATTTCCCACTCTTAGAAAACTTTATGATTTTCACATGGCAGGGCCATCGTTTAAGTCTGCTATGTACCTTTTTTATATTGTGATTATTGTGTATTCCGCGCTTATAGCGGCTAATCCCGATTTTAGTGTACGATATATATTCCATGACCCCGATTATTTATTATCGGTTAGATACGGGGCGTTGGTGCTAATAGCCGCAGATAAATTTATGGAACAGATTTTTAAAGATATTAAGGAAGATGATGAAGTTGAAAAATGATATTCTTTCCAAAACCCCGCTGGAAATTGCAGAACTAATGGCAGAGCTAGGACAGCCAAAATATCGCGCCGACCAAATTTTTGAATGGCTTCATCGCAGAAACGCGACTTCCTTCGATGAAATGGAAAATTTGCCAAAGTCCCTCCGCAAAGAACTAGAACGCGTTTGCAAAATACAAAACATCTCCGAAGTGGAAAAGCTAATATCAAAAAACGATGGTACAACGAAATTCTTAACCGCGTTCGACAATGATGTTTTGGTGGAATCCGTGTTGATGTCTTATCGGCATGGGGCTTCTGTATGTATTTCTACTCAAGCGGGGTGCAAAATGGGCTGTAAATTTTGCGTAAGCACAGAAGAAGGATTTCAAAGAAATCTAACCGCTGGCGAATACTGCGCACAAGTTTACAACGCCGCAAAAGAATCACCCAACGGAAAACTAAGCGGAATAGTCTTGATGGGTTGCGGCGAACCACTAGATAACCTAGACGCAACCACGCGCTTTTTAGAGCTAATCAGCCACCCCAAAGGATTAAACATAGGTCAACGGCACATAACCATTTCAACATGCGGGCTAGTGCCGCAAATTTACGAACTAGCCGAACAGCAATTACAAATCACCCTAGCAATATCCCTACACGCCCCATCAGACGAAATAAGAAAAACCATAATGCCCATAGCAAAAAAATACCCCATGAAAGAACTAATTCAATCCTGCAAATACTACACAGAAAAAACCCGCCGCCGTCTAACCTTTGAATACGCACTAGCCAAAGGTCTAAACGACAGCACCAACCACGCAAAAGCCCTAGCAAAACTTTTGAAAGGGCTACTCTGCCATGTAAACCTAATCCCCATAAACAAAGCAAGAGATAAATTCCACCCAACCCCCCGCCGCGAAATCGAAGCCTTCGCCCAAACCCTGCAAGATAACAACATCAACGCAACCATTCGCAGAAGCCTAGGCGGCGATATTGATGCCGCTTGTGGCCAGCTTCGCGCACGGCATATCTGATTAGAGCCTGTTCCAAATGGCACGATTTTTGCAGCAATTTTGCGCCAATCAAGGGTAAGCGTCAAATAGAGTCGCGTCTGTACAGAGGGGGACGCGACTCTATTTGACGCTTACAATCAAGGAGGGGTTCGCACCGTGTCCGAGAACTAAACACTCACCCGCAAAAACTCAGGCTTTTCAGCCGCAATATCAAAAGATATTAAAGAGACAAGAAAAATTTGCCACACAGATTAAAAACAACTTGCATAATCCATATCATTGTGTTATTATACCTCTTGTCGTCGCGGAGTGGAGCAGCTTGGTAGCTCGTCGGGCTCATAACCCGAAGGTCGTAGGTTCAAATCCTGCCTCCGCAAGAACAAAGAAACCCCGAAAACATTAGGTTTTCGGGGTTTTTGATTTCGTCCTTTACATACGGAAAATTTGCTCTTGTCCTTTATTTGTCCTTTGCTGGGTTCAAAAAAGCCGTATCTACGGCTTTTTATCGTCTGTTTGATTATTAAAAATTCCTGCGATTGCTTCTGCTGCTCGTGCATTCGCACTTTGAATTTGGTGAATGTAAATATTTCCAGTTGTGGTTACGTTGGAATGCCCCGCACGGCTTGAAACGGATTTTATATCCACGCCCGCCGCAATCATCAAAGAAATATTTGTGTGTCTAAGCGAGTGAGGGCTGAATTTCGGCAAGTCGTGCTTTTTGAAAAACTTATTTGTGTAATCGGTTATGCTGTCGGGGTGCATCACGCCGCCGTTGTCTTGGATAAATAATTTTTCGGTGGAAATCCAACGATGACCGTTGTTTGTTTTTTGCTCTTCCCACCATCGCCTGTATTCAACAATCAAGCCTATTACGCCATTATCTACTGCTATGCATCGTTCACTGCTTTTGGTTTTGGGCTTTTTTTCTATGAGCTGTCCTTTGTGAAGGACATCAAACTCATCTTTCCAGTGATATTTTTCGCCCGTTATATACTGCACCGTGCGTCTAATCGTAATGGTTTTGCCCTCGAAATCAATGTCCGACCACTCCAACCCTACCAGTTCGCCGCGCCGAATCCCTGTGTAAAGCAGGAGAAGTAGCGCGGTTTTCCATTTCGGAGGAACATTCAAGAGGGCATTACATAGCTTTTGGGCATCTTGTTCGTCAAGGTACGACACCTCTTTTTGTGTTGCTTTTGGCGGCGTTACAAGCGTTGAAATATCCCGAAGAATATATTCTTGCTTGTATGCGTCCCCAAGGATAACACTGATAAGCCTATGGTGATGCAGAATAGTTTTTCCCGATAATCCTTTTCCTGTGCGTTTGTTAATGCCAGTTTCAGCAAGGTTTTTATAAAACTCTTGCAAATGATGTGGGCGCATGTCGCACAGCTTTATATGTCCCATAGCGGCGTTAATTCGCGAAAGTAATGACTGATAACGCAAGTATGTTTTTGGGGCAAGATGTTCTTCGCCTAGACTTAGCCATTTTTCGGCATACACAGCAAATTTTATATTTCCGTCAACAACAAGACCGCCTTTGCATTTTTCCTCAAAGAGAAACTTTTGTCGCTCCAGTTCTTTGTCTATTTGTTTCTGCGTCATTCCTGTATCGGGAATCCATGTCATGGCTTTTACTTTCTGCCGTCCATGTATGTCATATCCCAATGAAACGCGAATCTGGTATTTTCCGTTGCGTTCTCTATGTGTTGCCATTTTCAATACCTTCGCTGTCAAACATTTTGTCTGAAAAATGCCACACTCAATTCAACCTCTTTTCTGTGATGCCCATATGCCCTCAAATAAAACATGCCCCGTAGACGCACGCTAATGCCCCTAGGGGCGCGTTAAATTGCTCTTGAGTAATTTTATCCATGCGAGAATCAAAACGCCTCTACGGGGCTGCTAGGGGGCAATTAGAGCATTTGCGTATTATTGGCCATTTCGGCTGCATGTACGCAAATAAAACATGCCCTGTAGACGCACGCTATACACCCTAGAATCCCTTGAATTTGTTTTTGAGTGCTGGAGGACACAAAACACATTAGCGCGTCCCTATGGGGCGATTAGGCGCATGTTTTTATTCCTCGTTTGGCAATGTCTTTTGTGACGCAAAAGTAATAGCTGTGATTATGTCGAAGCTACCACGCAGAACACGGCGGTCAGTTTTTGAGAATTTACGGGTTCTATAGGCTTGAATGAACTTGAATATATCTTGCTGTTCACCTTCTGACAATTCCAGTAATTCACGCAAACACACACGAAAATCGGGGGCATTTATTAATTTTTGAATAATCGTTAAGAGTTCAGGGTCTTGCATAAGCACTTGATTTTCACCAGCCGACAGGGCGTGAAAAAGCTTTGTTTTTTCATGTTCAGCTTTGTATTCAGTTAAACCAAGCAGATAATCAGTTGAGCAACCGAAATACCCCGCAAGCGCACGCAATGTGGTGTTATTTGGCTCAATGATAGAAAGTTCGTATTTCTGGTACGTTGAAACAGACATCTCTAAAAAACTAGCAACATCTTTCTGTGTAACGCCTTTTTCTTTTCGACGTTCTTTTAATCTGTCGCACAACACAATAAATCACAACCCATTACAAAAAATATAACAAGCTATTGACACGCATGTTATTTGAGTGTAAAATGCAAAAAGCGGACGATTCCCGCAAACGCTCATGTTTTTTGAGCGTTACTTTCTAGTGTTTGCAGAAACCATGAAAAATTATAACACTCACAAAACATAAGTCAATAATTGCAAAAGCATATTGAAAATCATGAAAGGAAATGTGAAATTATGAAAATCCCAACCATGCTAACGATTGACGAAATCTCCAAGAAATTCAACGTACCAAGGAACTTTTGCCGCCGTGCAGTTGTAGAAAACAAGGTGGTCTATGTTAAATCTGGCACAAAATATCTCATAAACGCCGAGAAGTTCGCGGAGTACCTAAACACAGGCGAGTGCCTAAAGCAAACACCAGAGCAAAATTCTGAATACGGGCAAGTTCGCCCGTTAGCAGTGAAATAGCTGGGTTTTCTGACTATGAATATGGATTGCGATTTTTACAAGAAGCCCAACAAGCTTTGGAGCATTAAACCGCCATTATCACTAAAAGCGTATGTTGTGTATGACTATCTTTGCAGACTAGCCGACTGTAACAACCAATGCTTTCCAAGTCAATCCAAGATAGGGGAAGCTTGCGGCATCAAAACAAAGGACTCTGTGAAAGAGGCAACAGATGAACTTGCTGAACGTGGTCTTTTGTTAATCCACCACAGAATGGAAAAAAGCGGTAGAAACGCAAGCAATATTTATACACTACTTCCCCTCAACCTCGATGAAAACCCAAAAAACGATGGTGGTATATACGAAAAAACAGGTATGCCAGTATACGAAAAAACCAGTATACCGTATACGAAAAAACCAGTATGCGGTATACGAAAAAACAGGGGGGGGATATACGAAAAAACCAGTATCTACTCATACCCAATTACTAATACCCAATTACTCAGAGGGGGAGGGAGGGAGGGTAAACCCTCCCCAACCCCCTCGCCCGAAACACAACCGATAGACGGTCAACTTAGCTTGGACGAAACCGCCACCGCCACCACAGACCACACCCACGGTGAAGAAGCCCACCAGCCATACGGCGAAGACTTCGGCATGGTGATGCTAACCCCCACAGAACATGCAAAGCTGATTGCAAAACACGGCGCAGATACAGCAAAAACAGCAATTGAACGGCTTGACCTCCATAAAAAATGCAAAGGCAAAAGCTTCAAGAGCGATTGCGACTATGCAACCCTCCTGCAATGGATTAGCGAGGGCTTGCGCGGCAATGATGCACATTTGGGCGAAAAAAACACCACTGCAAACAAGCCTAATCGCTTTGTAAATTTCAACCAACGCGAGAACGATTATGACCACTACGAAAAACTGGAACGGGCATTGCTTGCTCAAAAATATAACTCTGATGATAACGATTAGCGAACAAAAAATAAAATCGGCATCACAAGAAAAACACAGAAGGAGCGTTTACAAATGCATAATACTATCCCCAAAAAAGCAGACCTAGGTCAAAGCAAACCGTCTGGTTTTGACATTGAAAGTCTAGAATCAGATTTATCGCTCACGACAGACTTAATCGTCATGTTGTCCGACGAATTTTTCCGAATGGATTCAGCTTCGATTTGGAACAACGATGTCTGTGCCTTGCTTATAAAAAATGGACATGGGTACACCAGCGAATTGTGTCGGAAATATAAATACATTTGCTACTATAGATTTGGACATCAGCACGGTAGCCAATCGTGAAGTATCCATGCTTATTGTTGTGACCACAATGTTAGAGGTAATTGGTCTGGCGAACCTCCTTTTGGACTTTCACGTCCGT
>WQVV01000144.1 GCA_009785665.1 Defluviitaleaceae bacterium | reverse complement strand
TGAAGAAAAGGTTTTCCCCCAAACCCCCTTTCCAAAAAACTTTTTCATTTGCGCCTTTAGTTGAATGGAAATCTGACGAAGCTGTACAGCCGCAAATGAAGGGGTCAAGGGGACTGTGTCCCCTTGCAGGGGCATTGGGGACAGCGTCCCCAAGGTCTTAAATCTTTTGAACTTAAATCTCTTGACCTTAATCTTTTGACCTTAAAGGAGGTTTTTAAAATTAAAATTCGTTTGTTGTTTTCTAAGTTTGGTTCGCTTAGGTTTATTGGGCATCTGGATTTTCTTAGGGTGTTTCAGCAAACTATTCGGCGTGCTGGGTTGCCTATGGCGTTTTCTCAGGGGTTTAATCCGCATCTGTTGATTTCGTTTGCGCTGCCACTGCCGCTGGGTATGGTAAGTGTTAATGATTATGCTGATATTACTTTGGAAACGGAAATTCCGTGTGCGGAAATTGTGGAAAAGTTAAATGCTGTTGCGCCCGATGGGCTGTTGATTAAACGTGCGTATCTTGCGGAAAATAAAGCGGCTTCTGTTGTAGCGGTTGCTGATTATGCACTGCAAGTGCGTGAAGGTGCATTGGAAGAAATTTCGCACGCGATTGGGGAAATTGTTAGGGCTGAAACTATTGTGATTCCTAAGAAGACTAAGAAGGGCGTAAAGGATACGGATATTCGGCCAGATATATTGGGTATTCATATTGATGACGCAGGCATTGTGGTAATGCGGTTGTCGGCGGGAAGTGCGCGTTTTTTGCACCCTATGTTGGTGGCTGAATTAATTACAAAAGCAACCCCAAGCGCGGCAGATATTACGCGTTTAGAATTGTATTATCCAAATGAAGCGGAAGAATTACTACCATTATGAAGCGACTATATATAGACCACCGTCCAGACGCAATATACACAGCCCTAACAGAAAACGGCAAACTAACCGAGTTATTTATAGACACTGTTACCGATAACACAAAATCCAGCGGCTCGTGGGTAGGTAGAATCATCGTGGGACGGCTTAAAACGATACTACCTGGGCAATTCGCATTCATAGACATAGGCGGCAAAAAAAACGCCTTTATCAACCTGCACAAAGGGCATGGGTTAAAAGCAGGGCAACCCGTTCTGGTGCAAGTGGAAAAAGACGCAGTGGGAACAAAAGGCATGTGCGTGGGTCTTGAAATAAGCCTAAAAGGACGGTTAATAGTGCTGTACGCACAAAGGAAAGAACAGGCGCAAGGCGTGGGCATATCGCGAAAAATCACCAACGAAAAAGAAGCCCGCCGCCTTCGTAAAATTGTATGGAAGCTCCTGCCCGCTGGGTACGGGGCAATTGTGCGTACAAACGCGGAAGGTCAGCCAAAACCCGCCATAGCCGAAGAAATAGAGCATTTGCACAAAACCCTAGTGGACATAATCACCCGCGCCGAATATATCCTTCCGCCAGCAACACTATACCCCGTCCTGCAAGAAAGCATAATATCGCAAGACCTCTTATCCGACCTGCTTTCCGAAGACATAGAGGAAATTCAAATAAGCACCAACACCGCCGAAACATTTGCCGAAATAAAAAACGCAATCCACGAACTACTACCAATACTTACCGCACGAACGCATAAAACAGACGCGCCATGTCTATCAGCCATAACCAGCCAAATAAAAGCCGCATTGCAAAAAGAAGTTCGCCTATCCTGCGGCGGTTACATCACAATAGAGCAAACCGAAGCCTGTGTAGTAATAGACGTAAACACAGGAAGCAACGTAGGCAACACAGATTACCGCACAACAATTCTGGAAACAAACCTAGATGCGGCAGTTGTAATTGCCGCGCAAATTCGTTTACGCAACCTATCGGGCATAATAATAATAGACTTCATAGACATGCCAAAAGAAGCCGACAAAACCGCATTACTAACCACCTTAGAAGCCGAAATAAAAAAAGACCGCATCAAAACAGAAATCGCGGGCTTCATTGGGCTGGGAATGGTTCAGCTAACCCGCCGAAAATCGCGCCCGCCAATAAGTCATTTCTTAACATCAAAATGCCCCCATTGCGGGGGGCAGTTAGAGGAATTACAGAACAGAACGGAAGTCTTTTGCTAAAAAAAAGCTTTTCCAATTGGCCAAGCACCATGCCCCAAGCCTGCGTAAATAGTCGCGGCTATGTCTGCAAAGGTAGCGCGTGTGCCTAGGTTTATGCTGTTCTTGTTTGGGATTTCCGCTAGTATTGGGACGTACTCGCGGGAGTGGTCTGTGGAGGGGGTTGTTGGGTCGCAACCGTGGTCTGCTGTGATTATTAGCAAGTCGTCGGGGCGTAGGGCGGCTTTTATTTTTGGGAGTTCCTTGTCGAAAGCCTCTAGGGCTTTTGCGTAACCTACTGGGTCGTTACGATGCCCGTACTTCATGTCGAAATCTACTAGGTTTGTGAAAATTATTGTGTCTTCGTGATTGTTTTGTAATGCGTCTATTGTTGCGGATATTCCGTCGGCGTTGTTTGTAGTGTGGTTTATATGCGCTACGCCCCTGCGACAGAAAATGTCCTCTATCTTGCCTATGCCCAAGGTGGTTTGTCCGTGTTCTTCCAGCGCGTCCAGTAGGGTTTTTCCTGTTGGCGGAACGGCGTAGTCTTTGCGATTTTCTGTTCGAGCAAACGCGCCTTCCTTGCCCACGAATGGTCGGGCTATCACTCGCCCAACGAATAAATCACCATCAAGCATTTCGCGGGCTATTTCGCAAAGCTTGTACAACTCTGATAATGGAATGATTTCCTCATGCGCCGCCACTTGAAACACACTATCCGCCGATGTATACACGATTGGCGCACCTGTTCTAACATGTTCCGCGCCAAGGTCGTCTATTATTTGCGTACCTGATGCGGGGCAGTTACCCAGCCATTTAGTTTCCCTCCCTGCGCGTTTTAGCCACGCAGTAAGCATTTCTTCTGGGAATTTTGTAAACGTCCCAAACGGCGGCTCTACGATTATCCCCATCATTTCCCAATGCCCGCTGGTTGTGTCCTTAGCGCGTGTCGTCTCCGCCATTCGCCCAAATGACGCTGTTGGCGAACTCACTTGCGGCAACCGAGAATCCTCAATATTCCCAAGCCCCATTGCCAGTAAATTAGGAATCTCAAGCCCACATTTTGCAAAAATATTACCAAGCGTATGCGTGGCCTCATCTCCATATTCCGCCGCATCAGGCAACGCGCCAATTCCAACGCTATCCAAAACAATAATACATACTCGCTTAAACACTCCAAAACTCCTTACGTTTAAAAGATTAAGACCTTGGGACGCTGTTCCACATGGCGCAGTGAGCGCAAGCGAACGCTTCCCGCGCCAAACCCTGCAAGGGAGCGCAGCCCCCTTGACCCCGCTTTTTTGAAATTTCACATTGAGTGGAATCGCTATAGTCTTAGTAATTTTCCACTCATATAAAGCCACAACAATAAAGTTTTGAGGGGAGGGGGTTTGGGGGAGGGGAACTTGTTCACAAGTTCCCCTCCCCCAAGGTCTTTCTTTTCTTCTTTTATTTCTCCTCGCGCAACTCGCGTTGCATTAGGTCTGATACTGCTTCTCTTGGGCTTTTGTTCTGGAATAGTACCTTGTTGATTTCTTCGATTATTGGCATGGTTATTTTGTGATTGTGGGCTAGTTGTAGGGCTGTTTTTGCTGTGTCTACTCCCTCTACTGCCATGCCTATGGCGGTTAGGGTTTCGTTTAGGGTTTTGCCCTGCGCTAGTGAATACCCTGCGCGCCAGTTTCGTGAATGTTGACTTGTGCATGTTACTATTAGGTCGCCTATTCCAGATAAGCCGCTGAAAGTTTTTTCTTTCGCACCCATGGCTACGCCTAGACGGGTTATTTCAGCTATGCCGCGAGTGATTAAAGCGGCTTTGGTGTTGTCGCCAAAACCTAAGCCGTCGGAACAACCTGCGGCTAGGGCTATTACATTTTTTAACGCGCCGCCTATTTCCGCACCAATTATGTCGGAGGAAGTGTACACGCGAAAACTGTCTGCGGAGAAAATGGATTGTACTGCTTCGGCGGTTTTTTCGTCTTCGGCGGCGGCGACTACGGCGGTTGGGATATTTTTCAGAACTTCTTCGGCGTGGCTTGGGCCTGTTAGGGTAGCAACTTGGCTGTTGCATAGTTCTTGCAAATATTGCGAAAGACGAATTTGGCGGGTTTCTTCCAGTCCTTTTGCGCAAATTGTAATAATTTTGTCCGACGTGAAAAACGGGGCAAACTTAGGCGCGGTTATTCCTACCCCTTTAGAGGTTGACGCGAACACAAAAACTTCGGCGGATTCGGTGGCGGTAGTTATGTCGTGGGTTATTGTTATTGATTCTGGAATAACTATTTCGGGAAGGTATTCATTTTTTCTTGTTTTTAGTAGCTTGGTTACGTAGGCTTCGTTATCCCATGCGGTGATTTTGTGTCCGTTTTTATCCAATAGAAGACCTAGGGCTATGCCCCAACTTCCAAACCCAATTACGGTTATCCGTTTCATGAGTGCTTCGCTACAAATTCTGATATGACTTCAACCATATTGGGTTGTCCGATTTCTTGCAGGCTGTAGTCTACGCGGGTGTTGGGTTTGTTGATTTTGATTACGCGGTTTAGGTCGATTGGTGTTCCTATTATCACGGCATCACAGGGGGTGTTAGCTATTGTTGCCTCTAGGTCTGCCATTTGCTCTTTGCCGTAACCCATTGCTGGTAGAAGCTTGCCGATATTTGGATAGATTTTGAAAGTTTCTGCGAGTTTGCCTACTGCGTATTCTCGTGGGTCTACGATTTCCGCCGCGCCAAAACGACGCGCCGCTACTATTCCCGCACCTATTTTCATTTCTCCGTGGGTTAGGGTTGGGCCGTCTTCTACTACTAGAACTCGCTTGCCGCGTATTAGTGATGGGTCTTCTACGGTTATGGTTGACGCGGCTTCTATTACTGTTGCGTTGGGGTTTACGCTTTCGATGTTTGCGCGTACTGTTTGAATGTTTTCAAAGTCGGCACTGTCGATTTTGTTGATTACTGCTACGTCAGCTATGCGGAGGGTTACTTCGCCTGGGTAGTAGCGCAATTCGTGGCCTGCGCGGTGGGGGTCTACTACGGTTATCATCAAATCGGTATTGTAGAATGGGAAGTCATTGTTGCCGCCGTCCCATAGGATTACGTCACAACCGTCGGGGTCGTTTTCTGCGGCGCGTAGAATTGCTTCGTAGTCTACTCCTGCGTAAATTACATTTCCGCGTGCTATGTGGGGTTCGTATTCTTCCATTTCTTCTAGGGTGCAACCATGTTTTTCAAGGTCGGCGATTGTGGCGAAACGCTGCACTTTTTGCGCTTCAAGGTCGCCATAAGGCATTGGATGGCGGATTGCTATTACTTTCTTTCCATGCTCCATTAAAAGCTCTACCACGCGGCGGGACGTTTGGCTTTTGCCGCAACCCGTGCGAATTGCTCCAACCGCGATTACAGGTTTTGTGCTTTTTATCATTGTGTTTTTGAAGCCCATTACTGTGAAATCCGCGCCTGCCGCATTTACAATCGCACTTACGCCCATTACTGCATCATACGAAACATCACTGTACGCGAATACACATTCATCTGCGCCCAGTTTTACGATAAGTTCCGCTAACTCATCTTGCGCGTAAATTGGTATGCCCTCTGGATAAAGACTCCCTGCCAATGACGCTGGATATTTGCGGTCTGCAATATCGGGAATTTGCGCCGCCGTAAACGCCACCACTTGATAGGCAGAGTTGTCGCGGTAGTATGTGTTGAAATTATGAAAATCCCGTCCTGCTGCTCCAATTATAATTACTTTTCTCATGCTTGTACCTCCATATAATTTAGTAGCGATTTCGTTTGAAACGCCTTTATCACCATTTTACTACAAAATCGGTAAACTTATCCACTGATTTTTTTCTCGTTTTCATTTGCTCCTTGGCTTGATGCTATTTCGTGATACTCGGGGCAGGATTTTAGTAATTCGGTGTGAGTGCCGCGTCCTACTATTTTGCCCTCGTCTAGTACTAGAATTTGTTCGGCGTTTATAATTGTGCCTACGCGCTGGGCGATTACTATTACAGTGGCGTTGCTTGTGTGTGCCTTTAGGGCTTTGCGAAGTTTTGCATCTGTTTGGAAATCCAGCGCGGAGAAGCTATCGTCGAATACGATAATTTCGGGGTTTTTCGCCAAAGCGCGGGCAATGGAAAGCCGTTGGCGTTGCCCACCAGAAACATTCGCGCCGCCCTGCGAAATTTCCGACTGAAAGCCGCCGTCTTTCTCGTTGATGAAATCCAATGCCTGCGCAACTTCGGCGATACTTTCCAAATCCTCCTGCGACGCGTCGGGGTTGCCATAGCGGATATTTGTTTCAATCGTCCCAGAAAGAAGCTGTCCCTTTTGTGGTACATAACCAATTTTATTACGCAAGTCAGTCTGCCGAACTTCGCGAATATCCAGCCCATCAATAGTAATTCGACCCTCGCTAACATCATAGAACCGCAGAAGCAATTGCGCAATGGTAGACTTCCCAGAACCAGTCGCGCCGATAATGGCAGTAGTTTGCCCTGCCAGCGCGGTGAAACTAATTTTCTCCAGTGCAGAAGCCTCCGCATTGGGATAGTTAAACGAAACGCCTTCAAAAACAACCTTGCCCCGCTCTTCTGATGAATCCGCAAAATTGGCGGGGGAATCGTTATCGGTGATGGTTAATTCCGTGTTCAAGACTTCGGCAATACGCACCGCCGAAACTTGCGCACGCGGAATCATAACCAGCACAAAAGAAATCATCATAAAGGCAAACAGCACTTGACTAGAATACTGAAAAAACGCCATCATGTAACCCACGGTAAGCCCCGATTCCGCAACATGATGCGCCCCAACCCAAACAACCAGCCCCTGCGTAAAGCCCATCACAAAAATAATAGCGGGACCAATTGCCGCCATTGTTCGCGCAATAAACAGACCAAGGTCGCGCAAGTCTGCGTTTGCTTTATCAAAACGCTCTTTCTCATGCGTCTGCGTGCCAAACGCACGAATAACCATAAGCCCATGCAAAATCTCGCGAGAAACTTTATTAAGCCTGTCCATCATTTCTTGATTGATTTTCAGCTTGGGCATAACAATCGAGATAATCAAAAACGCAAACCCCAAGAGAATAACCACCGCAATAGCCAAAATCCAAATCATATCGGGAGCGCGGCGCGAAGCCATAATAATTCCGCCAATCGCAAGAATAGGCGCGTAAAGCAACATTCGCGCAAAAATATTAGCAAGATTCTGAACCTGCGCAACATCATTAGTACAGCGCGTAATAAGCGACGCAGACGAAAATTTATCAAACTCCGCCTGCGAAAAACTTTCCACTTTGATAAACAAATCCCGCCGCAAATCCCGCGCCGCGCCCGCCGCAATTCGAGGCGAAAGATATGCCGTAACAATAGACGCAGCCCCAGCAAGCAACGCAAAAATCAACATCTCTACGCCCGTGCGCAAAATAAAATCCGTTCGCGATACCTCATTTTCCAGCGCGTAGATAATCCCATCGTCAACAATCCCCGACATCAACGTAGGCAAATAAAGCTCCGCCAACGATTGCCCCAACAGCAACAACATAACAAAAGCTATACTAAGCCAAAACGGCTTTAAGTACTTTGCCAACGATAATGGTGAAGTTTTTTTCAATTTGCACATCCCCTTAGCGGCACAGGCGACACAGTTGCATTTCGCTGATAACCTGCTTTAGCAAGCTACGTATACGTCACGAAGCCAGATACCGTTTCGTTTCCTAGGCAAAAAAATAACCTAGGCAGTATTGTAAGATACTTCCTAGGTTAAGTCAAAGGAACAACACACCCTTTTCTTGCTTTTTTGATGTGAAGTCAAACTATACAATAAAAAAGCGGGCAAAGAACGCCCGCATAGAAAAGCAAAAGCCGATAGCTCACGTTTCGCTATCGGCTTTTTGTTAGAGATATGATAAAATACGAACCATGAAAACAGAGAGAAAATA